>JAGVIM010000238.1 GCA_020056045.1 Nanobdellota archaeon
GTCCTGGTGTGGGTTGGTTGCAGTAGAGCCCTTTTTTCTATATATTTCTCGCCTTTATCCTAAATAATTCCCAATTTCTCTGCTTCTTTAGAATAACCATCATGGTCAAAATCAAAATTGAAAAATTCTAGGAATTCTTTTAGGACTATACGATTTGCCCTTATTTTCTTTAATTCCATTAATACAAAATCTGTAAAACAGTAAGGACAAACAGCTGCTCTTTTATTTTTACATTTAATACATTCTGTTGAATCAGCTAGTTTATCCTCTATTTTATATAGATATTTATTTAATTTTGGCATAATTTCATTTCTTAAATTTGGGTAAAGTGTAAGCCAAGCTTCTATTTCCTGTGTTAAGCAAGATGGGCAGATTGGATTTGTAACTGCTATGCTACAAACATCGCACAGAAATTGCGGTTCAAGATCAGAATAGTTTTTTGTTATCATTGTAAAAGTTCGATTCAAGTTTAATAAAAAATTAAAAAACTTAAATCGTTAAGAACCCTTTGAAACAAACCGATTTAATCGATGTATAACTAATCATAGCTCTTTCTGTTGTCAGCCAGTTATATCTGTTATATCTGTTTAATTTCATGTTATATCTAAGTGGCACTAGTATAAATATCTTTTGTTACCCTTGGTGTTATACATCAGTGATAAAAGTTAGTTTTAAAATTTTTATTACTTATATTTTTTCATAATATTTAAAAACTAATCTTTACTCTATTTACTGTGGGTGATGGTCACCAGAAACCTAATTCTTGGATAAAATATATGATTGAAATATTAGAAGAAAGGCTTGAAGCAAAGTTTGATGAATTTCAACTTGTTAAGAAACAAAGAGATTCATTAAAATTATATTTAGGATTAGTTAGAAATAGGGATGAAGAAACATGGGAACATTCTGTTAGAGTTGGATTAAAAGGAGCAGAGGTTGCTGAATTTACACACATTATTGAACCAAAGGGTTTGTTTTATTCAGGATTATTGCATGATGTTGGAAAAGTATTAGTTAATCCAAATTCATTGAAAAAGAAAAAAGATTTTAGTCCTGAAGATATGGAAGAATTAAAACAACATGTAATGTTTGGATATAAATTAATTAGGGGAATACATGATTTTTCTGCAAGAGTTTTATTGTTCCATCATTATTTTCAGGAAAAAGGTTATCCTTCAGAAATACCTTGTCCTGAAATAGATCTTTCAAAAGGAACTGATGCATTAATATTATATTGTGGAAGACTATTAAGTATAGTTGATTTTTATGATGCTGCAAGCAATAGAAAAAATGATAAATTTTTTCCAGGTGTTTCCGAAATTCCTGACAAAGAAAGAATAAAACAGTCTATGCTTAAATTTAATCCTGATCAGAGTTATCTTATTAGAGAATTATACAAGGCAGGAATATTCTGATTGTGAGACTGTATAGATTCATACAAGAAAGTTTTCTTTGTTTGTTGCTATTCTTTTTCCAAAAAGTAACCTTTCATAAGGGGTTGTTCTTGTTAGTCTTCATTAATCTTTATCTTCTCTATCTCTTTTTTGAGGTTTGGCAAATCTTTCTCTATTATATTCCAAACTCTATTCATACTTACCCCAAAATAAGCATGGCTTAATATATCTCTGAATCCGGCAATTTTTCTAAATGGAATTTCTGGATGTTTTTCTCTGAAAGAATTTGGGATGTTCTTAGCAGCTTCTCCAATTATTTCTAGACTTCTTATTATAGCGTTTTGTATGAGCTTATTGCTCTCAAACTTTTCTTTAGTCAGTGCTTTAGAAAAAGATTCTATATCTTTTATATTATCTAAAATGTCCTGAATGAATAAATTAATATCTCTTTTCATATTATTTTTATTTCTTCATTTAAAATACGATTCTTTATTAATGGTTTAATCACAGAATATTCTACCAAATCTACCTTTTTCCCTAAAACATCTTCTAATTTCATCTTTAATGTTATAAAACCAAGTAGACTCATCTCGCTATCATTAATTTCAACAGCTATGTCAATGTCACTATCTTTAGTTTGTTCTCCTCTAGAAAAGCTTCCAAAAATTCCCGCCCTACTCACTTTATTTTCTTTTAATATTCTTTGTATTTTTGATTTAATTTTTTCAACTTCTCTATTTGACTTTATTTTTTTAGATAATAATTTTTCATCTGCTTTCTTTTCTTTCTTTAAAAGTTCTAAATTTGACAAGCCAAAACCAAGATATAATCTTTTTTTTGATATTTTATTACCATTTCTTATAGAAATAACTCTATAATAATATTTTTTCCCATTAATAGTTTTAATTTCAGTATATGCCATAATAGTTTTACGTCTACATTATTTATAAATCTTTCTATGTAGACACAAAGAAGTATTAAATATGGGCTCACATAGGATCGAATCGCGGACCGGCGGGTGTAAACAAATCAGTTTAGAATTATGCTCTTTTAAAAACTAATGATTATAATATTTACTACACTAAGAAGTTTTCTTTGTTTGTTGCTATTCTTTTTCCAAAATTGAGAATTGCTATTTTCTTGAGAACATTTGGGAACTTTTCTTTTATTTCTTCTATTTGTTTTTGCAAATCCATTGTTGTTGAGTAAACACA
>JAGVIM010000151.1 GCA_020056045.1 Nanobdellota archaeon
GCATAATTACTCTTGCTGAAAATCAAGGAAAAACAGGACAAATTCCAAATTGTGTTGATAAATGGTCAGATAGAAAACCTCATGTTGATTTTAAGACAATTGATTCTTCTCTCTGGTTTATTATTGGAAATTATATTTTCAAAAAACGATATAATGATGACAGTTTATTAAAAGAATATAAAACAAATATAGAAAAAGCTTTTTTCTGGTTACAATGTCAGGACTCTGGTGAAATTGGAATGTTAACTCAACTTCCTACAAGTGATTGGCAAGATGCATTTCCCCATAGATATGGCTATACTATAAACACTCAAGCACTCTACTGTAAGGCACTTAATTTAATTTCAAAAAAAGATGAATTAACTAAATTAAAAACAATGGTTAATAATGATAAAGACGATTCTTTATGGAATAAAGAATATTATTATTCCTACAGATGGAAAAATCATGGACAATATAAAGAAATTGGTGATTGGTTTGATTCTCTTGGAAATTTACTTGCAATTATTTTTGATTTAGCTGATAAAAATAGGGCTGAAAAAATATTAAATTATATTAAGAAGAATAAAATTAATGAACCCTATCCAGTTCGTACAATTTACCCTATAATAAAACCTAGAAGCAAATATTGGCAGGATTATTATTTAGACTGTGAAGCAGGAACTTCAAACCACTATTCAAATGGGGGAATTTGGGGTTATATTGGGGGATTCTATGTTCTTGCACTGATTAAAACTGGAAAATTAAAAGAAGCTGAAATTGAATTAAAAAAATTAGCAGAAAGAAATCTAAATGGTAATTTTCCAGAATGGACAAATCCAATTACAAAAGAGCATCATGGTTCACTTCAGGCCTGGGAAGCAGGAATGTATATTTTAGCCTATGAATCTTTAAAACAAGAAAAAGTCCTAATCTAAAGATGGTAAAAGTAAAAAAAGAGTGTGTATTAATAAAACCAGAAGATTTAAAACCCTCATCTTCTGACTTTGAAATAATTGGAACTTTTAATCCAGGAGCAGTAAGGCTTGCAAACGGAGATATAATCCTTTATGTAAGAATTTGGGAAAAATTAATCAAAACAGAAGATGATGATTATTTTTATTCTCCAAGAATGGTTGGAAATGAGAAATATAAATTAGTTATTGATAAATTTAAAAAAAAATTAGTAGAAAATAATTCTGATTTTGATATTCAATTTAAAGATGGAACAAAAAGACTAACTTTTATTTCTCATTTAAAAAAAGTTATTTTAGATAAAACTGGATTTAAAATAAAATCTATTGATAAAAACCCCAGTTTTTTTGGGCTTAAATGGGATGGAGAATTAGGCATTGAAGATCCAAGAATTACTAAGATAAATGATTTATATGTAATGACCTATGTGGGTCTTTCAAGAAATGAAAATGTTTCAACAAATTATGCTGTTTCAAATGATTGTATAAAGTGGTTTAGAAAGGGAGTTATTTTTGATGAACAGAATAAGGATGTTGTTATGTTTCCTGAAATAATTAATAATGAATATGTTGCACTTGAAAGGCCAGAAGGAAGTTTTGAATTTTCTCATCCTCATATGTGGATGGCTTTTTCAAAAGATTTAGAATCATGGGGAAGACAACGCCCTTTAATTATTTCAAAAAAAGAAGACTGGGATTTTGGAAAAGTTGGAGCAGGAGCACCTCCAATAAGAACTGAAAAAGGATGGCTATTAATTTACCATGCAATTTTAACTGCTAAAAAAAAGAGAATAATGGAGGATATTATTAAAAAAATGGACATATCTGAATGCATTTCAGGTATTATAACAAATAAAGATACACTCTATTGTGCAGGAGCTATTTTATTTGATTTAAAAGATCCAAAAAAAATAATTGCAAAATCAAAAGTTCCTATTTTATTTCCAATAAAAAAACATGAAATAGCAAATTTTGGAGACCTTCGAGTTATTTTTCCTACAGGACTTATCCTTGATGAAAATAAAGAAGATGTTTTGATTTTTTCAGGTGCAGGAGATAGGGTTACAACAGTCAAAAAAATAGGTTTAGATAATATATTTAAGAAATTAGGTGTTTAGAATATTAAATTTTTCTGTCAGAACTCTGGATAAAAGTGTCTTAGTTAGAAGAATTATCAAGATCTATTGTTAATTATTGTTAATAATAAAATAATTATTCACTTACTTCGTCAATTCCAACAACATTTGGATATGATGATGAAAGAGGGATTCTCCAGCCATATTTATGAATTTTTGCCTTATGTCCTGTTAATTTCATTGCTTCTGTTTGAATATCAGAAGATCTGAACTTAAGTCTATACCATGCATCTGTATTTTCAAAAACACCCTCATCTGTAAAAATTAAAAATTTATCTTGTTTATCATATCTTTTAACTTCAGTTCCTCTAATTGTTGTAACAACTCCGTTTGAGGCAAAATAACTATGAAGGGGAAAATAAGTTAATAACCCTACAACTCCAGCAATGACTGCACATCCTATTCTTCCTTTTATTCTTCTTTCTAAATTTCCAGATTTATTTTTTTGTTCATTTATCATTCTATTATTTATCACACAGAACTCTTTCCCTTAGGTTTATTTTATTAGAAATAAACTCCTTTTAAATATTTCTATGGGTCAATTTTGTCCCACTCCTATCTAAAAAATAAAGCCATAACCCATATTTTTTAAAATTAATAATAACTTTTATTTCAAATCCAATTTTTCCTTTATTATATCCAGCATCTTTTTAGAAGTTACTTTATAATCAAAGT
This sequence comes from Nanobdellota archaeon, assembly GCA_020056045.1. GTDB lineage: Archaea > Nanobdellota > Nanobdellia > Pacearchaeales > GW2011-AR1 > ARS1285. Next base: position 2,765 of record JAGVIM010000151.1, read on the forward strand.
TTTTAACAGCATGTTCTCTTGCAGCTTTTCCCATTTCTTCTCTAAGTTTTTTATCAGTCAAAAGCTTTAATGTATAATTCTTCAAGTCATCTATATTTGCTCTGTATGCAAATGTTTTTGGTTTATCAAATTTAATTATCTGTCTAGAAGAAAAACCCATAGACGGATAAGCCCATTCTTCATTTAATAAAATTTCTTCTGCAACCTCTGCTAAAAAACCGGTTTTATTATGAACTATTGTTTCAGCAGGTCCCCCTACATTTATAGAAATTACAGGTTTTCCACAGGCCATTGCCTCAACTTGAATCATTCCAAAACCTTCTATTCTAGATGGAGCTGCATATATATCACAGGCATTTAAAATATCTGCCATAAATTCTGGAGAAAAAATATCATCAAAAAAAATAACTTTATCTCTAATTCCTAATTCATCTAATAATTCTTCTTCTTTTTCTCTCCATTCACTCGCAGTTTCACTAGGCCAACTCTTACAAACATATACCCAGTTTGTAAATTCCTCATTTATTTGGGCAAGTGCACGAAACATTTCCTGTGCTCCTTTTGAAGTAACTTCTCCACCCATAGTTAAAATCATAATTTCATCATCTCTTACTCCAAGCATTCTTCTTAAAGCTAAATTCATTTCCTTATCTTCTTTGGGTTTAAATAATTCAGTATCAATTCCAATATGCATTGGAATTATTTTAGAACAATCAACTCCATCTCTTTTGTAAATACTTCTTACCCACTCACTTGTTGTAAACATTAATTTTAATCTATTAAATTCTGTTTGATAGTTAGCTACCCATCCGTCTGCATTAAACCAAGGCACTGTAGTTACTCCAAATTTCATTGGATCCTGAAGTATTTCAGGAACATTACCCCAAAAACCAATTCCTATTGCAACATCAGGTTTGAAATGTCTTAGATAATATTCTTTTTGTATACTATTATTAAAATGGCATGGAACAGCATTAACTCCATGATATTTTAATCCTTGAAGTAAATAATATCCTTGCAAACTTTGTCCATCTGATTCTACAGGATAAGGAAATAATACTAGGATCTTCATATTAATTTGAAACCTTCTTTATCTCTGGAGTTTCTCTCTTCAAATCCGCCTTCATGAAATCCATATATCATTTTTATTATCTCCTTTTTCTTTAACAACTCAATTTTATTTAAATTTATAAATTTATCTGCACTCTCTTGCACATAACAATCAAAACCTGTATCTGTGTTTTGGCTAAGTTTTTGCATGTAATCAAAGAAAAATGTTTTTTTAGATTTTAATAACCCTTTATTTAACATTTGTTTAACTGCTTTGTGTATTTCAATATGTCTTAGATGCCCATATTCTCCATTTTCTCCATGAGTAAATATACAATCATATGTTTTATCTGAAAATTCTTTTATTCTTTTTATTACTTCATCATCATTTAAGGGATTTAACTTTTCATCTTCTAAATCTGAAATAAAACCATTTGCATTTAATATTTTACAAACTTTAAAGAATTTTGGAGCCCTGTCTTTATCATCTTTTCTACAAAGAGAGATTATAGTTGTATCCCATTTATCTTTGTTTCTTATGAGCATTCCACCAATCCAAATTATTTCATCATCAGGATGAGCAACAATAACAAGCACTTTTTTCTTATTCATAAAAAAAAGAATGTTAATGAGTTTAAATTAATTGTGATAAAGACTAAAAATTTAAGAAGGCTTAGCCTAATCTTAATTTTCTTAGAATTTGTTAGTGTATATGGATGATAATTTAAGAGAGTTGAGGAGAAAAAGAGAATTTATTGAGAAAGTTGATTAAAAATTAATTTTTCAGTTTAATCTATCACTTCTTAACTAGCTGGTTTATTGAACTAATAATATTAAAGAATTTAGGTTAAATTTAGTTCTTAAATTTATAAGTTAAGAAAGGTTTTTAATAAGGAAATCCTTGTTATATTTATTAAAAGAGGTTCCCATGAAGTTTGATATTGTTAGTTTTGGAAGTGCAATAATAGATACATTTGTAAATACGGAAATTGGAGAAAAAAATCATTTCTTTAGATATCCCGCAGGTTCAAAAATTCTAATTCGTTATTTAAAATTTGACGTTGGTGGTGGTGGAACAAATACTGCCGTTGCATTTTCAAGATTTGGATTAAAAACAGGTTGTATTTGTAATGTTGGAGCTGATGAAAATGGCAATAGGATTTTAGATCTATTAAAAAAAGAAAATGTGATGTTTCTTGGTAAAATTGATAAGTCTGGAATGACAGGCTATTCAGTTATTCTTGATAGTAAGGGGGGAGAAAGAACTATTCTTACATATAAAGGAGTTAATAACAATATAACTTTAAATGAAGTTAATCTAGGTCTTGAAACAAAATGGCTTTATTATTCATCTCTCTTGGAAAAGAGTTTTGCAACTCAAAAAAAACTTGCAGAGATTATGCATAAAAAAGGAACAAAAATTGCTTTTAATCCTAGCAGCTATATTATTCAAAAGCTAGATTTTCTACCTATCTTGAAAATCTGTGAAGTTCTTATTGTAAATAAAGAAGAAGCAATCATGATTTGTAAGAGATTTAAAAAAAGAAGATGGAATCTATTAAAATCCCTTAATAAATTAGGTCCAAAAATTGTTCTAATAACTGATAAAGATAATCCTGCTGTTTGTTTTGATGGAAAAAATAAATATTCAATAAAACCTCATAAAAATATAAAAGTAGTTGAAAGAACAGGGGCAGGAGATGCTTTTGCATCAGGTTTTGTTGCAGGACAAATTGCAGGTTTTTCAATTCAAAAGTCCCTTGAACTTGCATTAAAAGAAAGCGAGTCAGTTATTCAATATTTTGGAGCTAAAAATAAATTACTAAAAACAAATATCAAAAAATAAAAAAATAAAATGATATCATTAAATAAAATAACTAAGAAAGGTAAAGCTCTTTTCTTAGCCTATGATCAAGGATTAGAACATGGTCCAACAGATTTTAATGATAAAAATGTTGATCCCAATTACATAATAGGGATTGCAAAAAAAGGAAAATATACTGCAATGATCTTTCAAAAAGGAATTGCAGAAAAATATAATAAAGAAATAAAAAAAAGTAAAATTCCTTTAATAATAAAATTAAATGGAAAAACCAATTTATTAAAAGGAGAACCTGTTTCAAAACAACTCTGTACTGTAGATGAGGCAGTAAAATTAGGTGCAAAAGCAGTAGGCTATACTATTTATTTTGGAAGTGAGCATGAATCAGAAATGTTAAGCGAATTTGAAAATATTGTTAGAGATGCCCATAAAAAAGCTCTTCCTGTTATTGTCTGGGCCTATCCAAGAGGAAAAGGAACAGAAGGAAAATCTTCTTCAGAACTTATGGCATACGCAACAAGAGCAAGTCTTGAAATTGGTGCAGATATTGTAAAGATTGTCTATAATGGGAATCCAAGTGCTCTTGAATGGGCTGTTAAATCAGCAGGAAAAACCAAAGTAGTTATTGCAGGTGGTGCAAAGGAATCTGAAAAAGAGTTTTTATTTGAGCTCAAAAATATATTAAAATCAGGTGCAATTGGATTAGCAGTTGGAAGAAATATCTGGCAGTCAGATAAACCTCTCGAAATAACTAAAAAAATAAAAAATGTGATTTGGAGATAAAGATGAAAATAGCTTTTTTTGAAGTTGAAGAATGGGAAGAAAAATATTTAAAAGAAAA
>JAGVIM010000041.1 GCA_020056045.1 Nanobdellota archaeon
TTGAAATTCTATAAATGCATTAATTGAAAAAGTGGATACCTCTTCTGTTTGAACACTATGGCCATGTACAAAGATTATAGGGTAGTTTGTATCTGGGTTAACTGATTCACCTTTAAAAGAAGCTTGTTTGCAATCATTAGGACAAGAAATAAAAGATTCCCCATTATCGCAAACGCCATTTCCACAGGTTATTTTAACACATCTTTTTAAAGAAAGGTCACATTTTTCATTATCATAACATTTACAATCTATAGGAGAAGTTATACAATTTTCTCCAGTCTCAAACTCACATTTACCATTTTGACATTGAGAAAAAGAGCAATCTTTAGTACAACCCGATTGACATTCTCCAATATTACATACTCTGTCACCACAAAATGAACTTGCCTTACAATCTCCACAATCTTCTGAACACGAAAAACAATCTTCATTATCTTGGCAATATCCATCTCCGCACCAATTACAGTCTAATTGACAAGAAGTTTTTTCATTATTAGAACAGATACTATCTCCACAAAAAGATTTATTTGAAGGACCAGCCCAAAAGTAATTTGCAATTAAAGCAGATGTGATAATCCCAAGTATAATTCCTGCAACAATTTCAGATCCAGATAGTTTCATTTTTTAATTTTTAGAAGATTTCTTCTTCCCTTTTTCATTTGACTTATTTTCTTCACTTTTTTCTTGCTTATTTGAACTATCTTTCTTAATCCTCTTTGCTTTAATTATCTTAAAGATTATATATCCTATAATGACTAATGCTATTGCTCCAAGGCCTAGGTAGGTAATTATTTTTTGTTTATCAGAAACTTCTTTGAAACCAGTTTCTATTATTTCTTTAGTTTTTTGTTGAATTTCTTCATTTACTTTTTGATTTTCACAAACACCACAATCCGCTTCACAGGTTTTGCAATTTTCTTTTTGACTAGCGTCACAAGAGCCATCACCGCACCATTTACAATCAGATTTACAAACTCCATTTTCATTAGATTCACAAACCCCATTTCCACAATAAGTTTCACATCGGTTAGTTGTTGTGCTGCATCTCTGGCCCGTTTGACAAGAACAATCAGCAGGTGAATTTCCACAATTCTCCCCTTTATCAGAATCACAATGCCCATCATTTACCCTTGTTGAGCTATGCCAGCACACATTCCATACACAATATCCACCCGCACATTCACTTCCAGTAGTACAACTAACTAAATCACATTTTTTGCAATCACCACAACCTCAAGAAGCCCCAATACAACTTTCTCCTTCAGATTTTTCACAAATACCATTTCCACAATAATTTTGACATCCCTTAGAATCAGGATTTCTAGGACCATTAGGTCTGCATTCTTTAGTGGAAGGACATGAACAATCTGAAGTTCCTAAATAAAATCCATAATCACTACATTTTTCTTTTGAAGTGGTGCATATTCCGTCTCCAGGATATAAAAAGAATAAGCTAATTTGTTTTGAATGAGTAATAGTACCGCTGCTCAAACAAGTTAAACTCATAACTTGTTTACAAGAGACTATTAAATCTAAAGTGATCGGGCTGGAGCCTGAAGTTTTAACATCAAATGGAAATTCTTGAATATTTCCTGCACTTAATTGCGTTGATGGAGAACTTCCGCTATCTGATACATAACCAGAATCAGAGCCTATTTGGTAAGAACATTCTAATTTACACCAATTATCCAAATCTGCTTGGATTCTTCCCTTGTAAGAAATAGAATCTCCTCGATAAGGTGTTCCAGAAGATAAAGATGTAGCGGAAATTATACTAAATTCTGAAGCACATACAAAACTTGAAATTAAAATTAATAATACTATAGATGGTATTCCTATTTTTATAGTTTTCATATTGATCCCTCTTTTTAATTATTATTTAACCAACGTTTTAATAATGGAGCAGATTTCGTTATAGTTCTATTCTTAGATTCATCTTTGTATTTTGTAATGGGATTACAGGTCTCTTTAATAGGTGGGATAATTTCTACATCATTTAGATATAATGTTTGCCCTAAACCAAATGTTAAGCTACATTCATCATATCCTTCTGAATCAGGACCAATATCAATACTTCTTTCTGTAGTTTTACCATTAGAAAAATGGCAAACTGATTTAAAAGTACCTTGTTGAGTTTCTAAATTTCTAATAGTAAAAGTTGTTCTTAACCAACACATAGTGCCAAGAGCAGTAGTAGCATCACAAATCCCATCTCCATTTTTCTCTTCATTTATTTTTAGATAGCTATATGGTAAGTTCTTACAATCATTTTCAATATAAGGCTGTTTCTCTACATATGTTTCTATTGTATTATACGGGATAGGCACAAAAAATAGGAATGCAGTTGCCAATACAATAATTAAAACTATTGAAATTAATACCATCATGAACTTACTTTTTGGTTCAGAATGGTTTTCTTGTTTTGATTCTTTTAGTGACTCTTTAATACTTGCGTCTATCTTCTTACCACATTCAAGACAA
>JAGVIM010000092.1 GCA_020056045.1 Nanobdellota archaeon
CCTTCTCTTTCTATTAATTTTCTTATATTTCTTTTTTCAACAAGATTTTTATTTCCTTTTATAAAATGGCCTTTATCATCTCTAAGTAAATTAGCTTCTAATATTTTTGTTTTATAGTTTGGATTTGATATTCTGTAATTGTATTTACTATCTTTTATTAATTCTGATGAAGAGTCAAATTTATTTAGTGAATCTTTAAATTCTTTTATTATTTTTTCATCTGAATTGCTGAATAAAACCACTTTTTTTGTATGGCCTTCTGCAATGAGATAAGCAAGTAGTTTTATTTCATTTTCAGGCATTTCATTTTTTCCAAATATTGGAAGAATTCTTGGAGTAGCAATTCTCGATCCTAAGGATAATTCTTGTGCAGGTTTCCATCCTTTTATTGTTAATAAAGGGTGCTCGGGAGTTAATTTAATTTCTTTTCCACTTCTTAATTTTATTTTTAATAGTTTATCTACTTCTCTACTAAAAAATTCTGTTTTTTCAGAAGACTCTACTTTAAGATTGTTATTTAATGAAATAATATTTTGGTTATTGTTTTCCAATTCTTTGATTGAAGTTAGTGAACCATTTGAGAGATTTATCAAAGTATCTTCTGAAAGGCATTTTCCTCCACCCCTCTTACCAGCAATTAATATTACATGGGTTCTTGCAACATCTAACCAAATTCTATTTGAAAGAGAAGTATAGTTTCCCATTGTGACATAACCTTTTCCAAGATATATTATTCCTCTATTTCCAAATAGTTTCTTATCATATTTATCTCTACCAACTATAATATCATATCCCATTCTTTTTCTATAGGAGAAAGAGCTGGTTGTTTTTAATTGTTTTTGTTATGGATTATAGTGTTGATAATAGTTATCTGAGAAATTTGTTAGAATTAGAATTAATTTTAAACTGATTTTTTACTATATTAGTTATTACTATATAGTTAATACAAATAATAATGTTTAAATAGTCTTTTACACTTATATTTGTAGGTGGATAATGGAACAAAAATCAGGACAAGATACTGAAACTGTTAAAGTCGATACTGAAAATGGAGCTGTACTTGTGGGTTCATATTATTCAGGTTATTTGAATAAAGGAATTATTATGCTTCCCGGAATAGGTGGATATAGATCTTCTTTAGAGGGATTTGCAAAAAAACTTAATAATTCGGGTTTTAATGTTTGGGCATTTGATCTTAATTCTCAGGGAGACTCTAGTGGTAGTTGGGATCTTTTTCAGATGCAGCAAAGTGCTAGTTATTTACAGAGACATTTAAAAAATAGACATGGTATTAAAAGAATGGGTGGATTAGGGGATAGTATGGGGGGCATGGTTATGGGTCTTTCTGCTACTCAAAAAAATTCTGAACTTGAATGTTTATGTTTAACTAATACCCTTTCTTCAATAGACTCTGTTGTCCCTAATTGGGTTTTATCTGTTGCAAAATATATCCCTCAGACTCTTGTTAGACTTGGATCTATTGGATTTGATAAATTACAAGCTGATATTTTAAAAAATCCTAGTTATTTAGAAAAAACTCATCCCCAATTTAGAATTGAAAATGGATGTCAACCCTATGCTAGATTTTGTGGATTAAAAATTGATAATTTTAGAAAAATTGTTCAATCGGCAATAAATGCCCCTAGACTTGCGGAACATGCTTGCAATATTTCTCAACCTGTTTTATTTATTTATGGTGGAAAAGATACTCTTTTAGGAGTTAATGAAGAGCTTCCTGAAAATTTGAAAAAAATGTATGAAGAGACAGGATCAAAAGAAAAAAAATTAGTTATTGTTCCAGGAGCAAGTCATGCTTTAAACTCCCCACCTCTAAGAATGGATGATAATTTAAATCAAGACCCTAAATATTCTTGGGTTAAGGATGATGTTGTAGATCATTTTTGTAAGTATATGCTTAATTGAAATTTGATAAATTAAAAATTTGTAAGATGTTAAAAACTTTAAAAAATTAATTTTTTGTAGTTTTTAAATTATGAATCAAAAATTCGAAACCTTTAAAAACCCCGGAAATCTAAAAGAAGAATGGAAGAAAGTACACAAGAAATTAAGACAGAACCTAAGAAAAGAAATGATTGGA
>JAGVIM010000213.1 GCA_020056045.1 Nanobdellota archaeon
CTTTTGAATTGATAATCAATTCAAACTATTTGAATTGTGACTCAGCCTGTTTAGTGTGTGGTGGCACATTGTTTTTCTGATAATATCTTATGTCTAATTCTCTGGATCACTGTTATACCCCTCTTATCTTTTATTAATAAAAAGATATTAATAAATCTTTCTATTGTGGTGATATTTATCACCTCATAAAGTTAAATTAAGACATTATATAATGATTATGTAAAATAACAATAATCTTTATGAATAAAATTAATTAGAAGATTAATTAGGAGATAATAATGACAAATCAAAGAACAGGCTTAATACTACCGAGAAGCTATGGATTAAGATTAGCTATGCCTCAATCAATGCCTGATGTTTTTATTAGTCCTGCTTCTTATATTCTTGGTCAGATTATGCTTGAAACTCCTGGAGAAATAAGAAATAGAGTTAGAGATTGGGCAGATAGATATGGAAAAAATTATGAAGAATCTCTTGATGCTCTTGTTGATGGAGTTTTAAAAAGAGAAGAAACAAAAAATATATTAAATTTTTCTAGAAAAACAGAATCTAGGCAAGTACATGAACTTACTTTACAAAATATGAGGCATTATGGTGGTAATTTTACAGGAGAAGTAAAGTCAAAAGGGCGTGAAGGATATTATTCTTTTAGTTTACCAGAACCTCATCAGAGGAGAGATTGTAATATTAGTTATCCTGGTGCAAGAGTTGGAAATGATGATAATTTATGGAATGAGGGTAAGGGTAAAAATATGAGTGTTATTGGAGTTCATCTTGCAATTCCAGAAATTGCTCTTGCAATGGATTATGAAACAAGAATGTCTCAGAGAGCAAATATGACTGGTTTAGCTCCTAAAGATAGAAAAATGAGTTTTGTTCCTAATTTACCTTTTACATTTAATAAATTTAAAAGTCCTGGACAAATGAGTGAAAATGAACTTGTTCAATATAGATTAGTAACAGATTTATTTATGGATTATTATACTAATGGAATTAGTCAGTATGATCTTAGTATAGTTGCTTTGAAAAATCCAATATTTAGTGAGGAATTAAAAAAAGCTATTTTTCATCCAAAAGATAGAGCTAGATTTAAAGTTCTTAGGCAAAGGGAAGAAGAAAAGAAAAAAGAAGATCTTTCTACAGCTGAAGCAAGACATTATGCTTCTGTTGTAAAATTGTTAGATGGAATTAAAACTTATTTTGAAAAAGAATGGGATTATGTTCCTTCTGGATATATGAGAGAATTTCCAGATAGTGATTGGGAAACAGTTGCAAGAAGATTTGAACCTAAAGGAGAAGGTCCTGTTTATTCTGTTTCTGTTGTTGGAAAAGTTCCTGTTCTTGTTAGAAGATATTTAGATCATAGGACTGATAAATGGGTTGATTCTTCTGATAATAGATTTCATCCATTGAAAAGACTTAGGGGAAAATATAATTCAATAGATGATGTAACAAGAAGAGATTCTGTTACAGAAGTAGTGCTTCCAGATAAACCATTAAAAAAAGCTGGAATTTATATTCCTCAAAATTTACAGGAGATTTATGATTCTTTAAGATGATCTTTATCTTAATGTTAATTAGAGAATTATAATTGAAGTTTAAGATGAATAGATTAGATAGAAGTTTAGATTCAAAAGAAACATTAGATTTAGATGATCTTGGGAAATTTTGTGAGATGTTTAATGTTAAATTTGTCAGAGCAGATATGACTCATGAAAGAGGATTTAGAGAACCAATGTATTTTTTTAGTGATAATTTGGGTGGATATAATATTGATGCTGTTAGGTCCTTAGAAGATTTTTAAAAGATTCAATAGTGAGAATGTTTTTATAGGGCTTATTCTTGAAAATATTAGTATGGTATGCAGTGTTGGAAATATTGCTGATCTTTTTAAAGATCGTGGAAGAATTGGAGAATTAGAAAGACAGTTTGTAGAAAGAAGAAATACTGTTCATAATCAAGTTTTAGCCAATTCTAGAAAATATTTTGTTACATTTAATACTCCACAATTGGAAGATTTGATGCTTCTGTATAATAGTCTTTCTTTGGAAGCATCTAAATTAGATGATGAATATAGAAGATTAATGCTTACAAATCAATCAGATCCTAATTATGAACAATTAATGGTTATGTATCGTGGTGTTAAGAATATTATTAGAAGAGAGATAAAAAATAGAGAAACTTATCATTCTTCTGAAGTTTAATTCATAAGCTTTAAATAATCTATATTTTTTTATGTTTTATTAAATCTAAAAGTTTATGATGAAAAAGAAAACAATAATATTTATAACTGCAATAATTCTCTTAATTTTAATTATTGGAGGGTTTGCCCATTATAAAATGACCGGAAATATTATAAAATCAACTCAGGATTCACAGATTTTTATTCAAACTAGTGAAGGTGATATTACTATTGAGCTTTATTCTGATATGCCAATAACTAGTGGAAATTTTAAGAGTTTGGTTGAAAAAGGATTTTATAATGGGGTTATTTTTCATAGAGTAATTGATAATTTTATGGTACAGGGTGGAGATCCGACAGGTACTGGAATGGGTGGTCCTGGATATAATATAAAAGATGAATTTACTCATGCTGGTGGAAATAAAAATGATAGGGGAACAATATCTATGGCTAATGCAGGACCAAATACTGGTGGAAGCCAATTTTTTATTAATTTAGTTAATAATACTTTTTTAGATACAAAACATCCAGCATTTGGAAAAGTTGTTGTTGGAATGGATGTTGTTGATAAAATTGCAAAAACAAAGACTGATACAAATGATAAGCCAGTAAAAGAAATTAAGATAATAACTGCTGAAGTTGTTGGTTAGTAGGATGATTACCGAATAGTTTAAAAATACTAAACTATTCATTATTTTATAAAAATAGGTTGATTATATAAAAGAGATGATAGATTTTTTAATATTAAATTGGACTGCTGGTCTTTTAAGTGGGTTTGTTCTTTTACTTGGAACTTTTTTTGTATCTTCTGCTATAGATAAACTTGTTGGAAGTCTTAAGGCTGCAGTTATTTTAGTAGTCATATCTACATTTTTATTTGCTGTTCTTAGTTTTCTTATGAGTATTGGTCGCCTTATGTCACTTTCTCAAGCTTCTGCTTCAGCTTATTTATGGGAACCCTATACTTTTCTTTTTGCAGCTGTATTTTTTACATTAGGTGCAATGAGGCTTCATTATGAGCTTAAAAGTTCTGAAGATTTTGTTTGGGGTAAAAAGAAATTATTAAATGCAATAAAAGAATCTTCTGGAAAAAAATTAAAATATGATTTTAAGTAGTTATTCTAATTTTATCATTAAAGTTAATTGATTTAGGTCTGTTGCTTCTTCTATTATTTTTAATGAATGCCTGATAATTCTTATTGTAAACTTATCTTTTGATAAACTCATTGATTCTTCTCTTAATCTATCTCTTAAATTTGCAATTTCTTCTGCTTTTTTTATATTAAATTGATAATAAAATTCAAATGATTTACCTAGTCCTTCATAAGATTGTTCTATTAATTTTTTAAGTTCTTTTGATTTTTTTGGCTTATATTTTATATTAGTCCTCCAAAGTCTTTGTATTTCATCACCTATTTTTTCTAGACTAAAGGCATAGGTAAAAATTGCTCTTCCTATGATGGGATCTTTGTAGGACATTTTATTTATTGCTCTTTCTAATAAATAACAGAACTTGTTTATTTCATTGTCTCTTGAAACTAGACTTTCTTGTGTTTCTTTTTCTTCTCCAAATATATCTTCTATTGCAGATTCATAAAAAGATAGAATCATTTGAAAAACTCTTTTAAATATTTCATCTAAATCAGAATAGTTACTACCTCCAATGTCTTTTATAGTAAATTTATTTTCCTTTTGAGATATTAGTGCAAAGCCAATTGTTGATTTTAATGATCTTATTATTTCAGAGGATATGTCTTTGTCTGATTCTATTTCTATTTCATCAATGCCTTTTGCATATAATGAGGTTATTATTCTAGAAATATTTCTGCCTTTTTGTTCTTTGATATTAATTTTTATTTTTTTATGTTCAATTGAACCTTGATTTGTTATTATTAATGAACGATCTGATATTGTTACTTCTATTTCTGGATTTTTTTCTATATTATTTTTTCTTACCCATTCAATTGGAAGAGTTATTGTGTAAGCTTGGTTTGCTTGTTTTATTACTCTGCGTTTCATTTTATATTTGTTAGTATTTTATATCAATTATATCAATTATATCAATTATATCAATTATATCAATTATATCAATTATATCAATTATATCAATTATATCAATTATATCAATTATATCAA
>JAGVIM010000128.1 GCA_020056045.1 Nanobdellota archaeon
CTATAAATTATATTAATAATTTATTTACTAAGTAATCTTTATAGCTTCATTTTTGTAAAAAATAAATGGAATAAAGATTGCAAAGCAATCTTTATATATAATGAAAAATACTATTTATTATGGAAAAAGATATGATTGTAAATCCCTATGAAGTTAAAGGGGATATTGATTACGACAAACTAATTAAAGAATTTGGAGTAGAAAAAATTAACAACAAACTTCTTGAAAGAATAAAAAAACATACAAAAGAACTTCATTTTATGTTAAGAAGAGGAGTTTTCTTTGCAAATAGAGATATGAACTGGCTATTAGATGAATATGAAAAAGGTAATAAATTCTTTTTATATACTGGAAGAGGTCCTTCAGGACCAATTCATCTAGGACATTTGGGAACTTGGACTTTTGTTAAATGGCTTCAAGATAAATTTGGAGTTGAATTATGGTTCCAATTTACTGATGATGAAAAATTTTTATTTAAAGACAAATCTTTTGAAGAAATACAAAAATGGACTGATGATAATATGTTAGATGTAATTGCACTCGGATTTGATCCAAAAAAAACACACTTCATAGTTGATACAAGAAATGCAAATTTATTATATCCTGAAGCAATAAAATTTGCAAAAAAAATAACATTTTCTACAGTAAAATCTGCATTTGGCATGACCAATGAAAATAATATTGGACAAATATTCTATACCAGTATGCAGGCAGTTCCAGCAATAATTCCAAGTATTTTAAAAAAGAAAAATATACCCTGCTTAATTCCATTAGCAATAGATCAAGACCCACATTTTAGGGTTGCAAGAGATGTTTACCCAAAACTAGGTTATTACAAACCTGCAATAATTCATGGGATGTTTCTTCCACCATTATCAGGAATATCTGGTAAAATGGATAGCAGTGGAAATGAAAATTCAGCATCAATACTAACAACAGACACTTCGGAAGAAGTAAAAAGAAAAATAAACAAATATGCATTTTCAGGAGGACAGCCAACAATTGAAGAGCACAGAAAACTTGGAGGAAACCCGGACATTGATGTCTGTTTTCAATATCTAAGGATGTTTTTTGAAGAAGATGATGCAAAACTAAAAAAGATTCATGATGATTACAAATCAGGCAAACTCCTTACAGGAGAATTAAAGCAGTATACAATAAATAAAATAAATGAATTCTTAAAAAACCATCAAAAGAAAAGAGAAGAAGCTAAAAAGCAATTAGACAAATTTATCTATAAATAAAAAATTATAATTTAATTTATTTAATCAAAATAATTCTTAAGTCCACCATAAAAATCAAGCTCAAAATCCATATAATCCCCGGGAATATGAATTGCAGCTGCAGTAAATATTTTTCTAGGTCTGCAGGTTTTTATTAAAAAATTATATAATGAAGAAACAGCTCTTCCTGTAGAAACATCTTCCCCAACTATAACAACATCTTTACCATAAAAACTTCTTCTTAAATATTCTTCTTCTCTAATTAAAGGCCTTGGAACTTCATCTCTTTTTGAATCCTGAGCATTTCTTATTGCACAAACTCTTGAATGAGGAAATGCAGATGCTATCATAATACCAGGCCTATATCCATCATGACCATCCATTAAAATCCAATCTGGAATATGACATTTTTTTTTCTCTTCTTGCCATATTTTTCTTATTAGTCTTCTGGAATAAATAGGTTTAAATGATGCCCAAGAAATTCTATCTTTATGTTCAATAACAGGAAAATCAGACAGTTCTTCTGGAAAATCAAGTTGAGAAAAAGTTCTTTCTGCAGCATTATACCTACCACTATAAACCTTAACGCAAAAATTTTCAATAGAATGTTTTAAATCAAGTAAAGGTAATTTTTGTTTTAAAGCACAGTCTATAACTCCCAATAATGCCCTATTTGCATAAAGAAAAAATTGAAGATCTCTATCTAATCCAGACATAGAAAAACCCTTTTTTAACTCATCCACAACATTTCTAAAATTTCCAGAATAACTCATAAACTGATTACATCCTCTAGAGTCAAAACTAATTTTTCCTTGTTTTTCTAATTCACTTACCCTGTTATTCATATAGGATCTCATTCTAATATAATTCAGTTCTCTTCCCCAGAATAAGTATAATAATTAGTAAATAAAGGTTTAAAATGCTTTCGGATAACTGTAATTGCTCAGAATTCTGAAATGAAATCTTTCCAGCATTCGCAAATAAAAGATTTCAATAATATTAATAATACTCATAACTTCTCAAGATAGGGAATTAAAGATTAAAGCTATTATGAATTGCTTACAAAACTTGTTGTTTATGACATTATTAAAAATACAAAATCTTTGTTTGACCGACAATAAAGCAATTATTGTTCTTATTTTTACATAGTCAACAAATGTAAGAAGGATTCAAAAAGATAAGCTAATTCTATAAAGAATACAATCATATAATTAATCTAACTTATTCCAATCTAGGACCATCACTAGGCAATTCTAACTTTTTTGCAATATAAGCTATTCCAATAGGACTTTCATGCCATACACCAAGATAATTAACACCATTCAATCTCTTATGTAATTCTACTACTCCACCATCAATTAAATAAAAATCATTATGTTCATTACAATCATCTAACCCAACAGAATGAAATTGTCTTTGAGGCATTGCCCATAATCTTTTTTTAGCTTCTTCAAGTACAGGAATATCTACAATAATAGGGCTTGCTCTTCCTTTACAATCATGAGGACATCTATAAAATCTAGATCCCTTTCCAACATAACTTGCTTCAAAAAGTTTTTGATCAACTAATCCATTTATCATAAATTTAAAATCAAATAAAGCTTTATATAATTTTATTCCCTAGATAATATATAATAATGGGAAAATTAAATCAATTATTAGGAGTAGCAAGTAATTTAGCAGATAGTTTTGTTAGTGTAACCAATATTGAATTTTTACATCACATAGAATCTTTACCAATAGAAAACACAAAATTATTTGAAATTGATTTATTAAATGAAGCAATTATCTCAAAAGAACTTAATTCAGAAAAAGTTAAACAAGTTATTAAAAAATATAAAAAATGGTTTAATTTAGAAATAGAGAAATTGAATATTGAATTAAACAAGATAGAGAGTGTTTCAATAAAAATAGCATATAAACCAGGTAAGACATTTGCCAGATATTATACTTGTAATGTTACAATTAAAGCAAAAGGAAAAGACTATACAAAAAAAGTAATGTCATCCTATGCTTAATCTATTATTAAATATTAAAGGTATCATTAATAAAATAAATAAAAAGTGGTTAAGTATAAAGCAAAAATAATCAAATTAATCATAAAAAGCTAAATACAACTCATCTTCCAAACCTGCAAAAGATTAATAAAAAATAAAATAACAATTTATATAAAATACCTAAATACAATTAATGATTCTACTACTAATTTCTACTACTATGAAAGATAACATAAAATTAATAAACCCTCATTCACTATTTTAAACCATGGAAAAAGACATAGGTAAAATAAAAAAGAACAATGATACTGAAATCATAGTAAGAATTGATGATTTTGGTGGTAAAAAAGGACTTACAATAAGAGAATATACAACTTCTGAAAGATATACAGGATTTACAAAATCAGGAACAAGAATTCCTCCAGAATCTTTTAAAGATTTTAAGGCATTAATTAATGCCATTGATGAAAAAGATCTTGAAGGACCTGTAGAAACAAAACCTGCAGAACCAAAAGACACTAATCAGTCTCAACTTACCTCCAAAAAACCATCAGAAACTAAAACGAAAAAATCAAAAAAAGTAGAAGATGTTTCTGATGAAGATTTATTATAATATATCTAATCGAAATCATTTAATTTTAAATTTCAATTAAATCATTCTATAATATCTCTTCCTTCACCAGTCTTAAAATAACTTCCCCAACTTCTTTTAAGCTGCACTCTCCCAACATTACCCTTTTTCTTTATATAATGCCCCTTTATTCCTTTTCTAGGAAAACCTTTAGGTAACTCCTCAATTACTTTTTCCTCTTTTTTCTTCTCTTGTTTATTCCAAAGAGAATCATAGTCAAAACTTTCAATATTACCTTCTTTTTCTTTTTCCATTATAAATTAATAAATTAATTAACTAATTTAATAGCAATTTTTGGACAAGCTTCAACACAAGCACCACAAGAAATACATTTGTCAGGAACTATTTCAACTAATTTATTTCTTATTAATGCATTAACTGGGCATACTTCAACACACCCATTACATTTTTTACTGCTGCCCTTACAACCACAACTAGAACATTCACCATCTTTCCAACAACATTTTTTATAATTAATTATTACAGCCATAATATCAAAAAATAAAATTAGTTTTTAAATCTATTCAAAATTTTGCTTTATATCTTATCCCGAAACTATTTCATAAGGCTGATATAGTTAACCCTATGAAATTATCAAGATCTAAGGTAATTGAGACCTTAAGAAAGATAAATGAGGGGGAAA
>JAGVIM010000017.1 GCA_020056045.1 Nanobdellota archaeon
ATTAACTGGCGAAGTCAAGTTGATAATCCAAAAGCCTATGAATCTTCTAATATGCTTGGAACTTTAAACATATTAGAATTTGCAAGACATAATAAGATAAAAAGCATTGTCTTTGCATCATCTTCATCAGTTTATGGAAACAGCAAAGATGTTCCATTTAAAGAAACACAAAAGTTAGACAATCCTATTTCATTATATGCAGCAACAAAAAAAGCAAATGAACTTTATGCTTATACTTATCATCATTTATTCAATATAAATATGATCGGCCTAAGGTTCTTCACAGTTTATGGTCCATGGGGCAGACCAGACATGGCATTATTCAAGTTCACAAATAACATTCTAAATAACAAACCAATCGAAGTATTCAACAATGGAAATCTAAAAAGAGATTTTACATATGTTGATGATATAGTAAATGGAATTCTTAAATCAATTGATAAATTAATAGAAATAAATAATAAAACTAATATCAGTAATGTCAATGATAAAAATAAGAGTAAGCAAGTAAGCAATAAATCAAGTAAAAACAATCTCTCTAACCAATCTCTAATCTCAACCCCTAAAACATCTTTAGATAGTACCAATACTAATAATGAAGTTAAGTTCTTTGAAATAATAAATCTTGGAAGAGGAGAGCCAATAAAGCTAATGGATTTTATTAAAGAAATAGAAACTGCAACAAAAAAGAAAGCAAAACTAAAAATGACCCCTATGCAAGCAGGAGATGTAAACCAGACTTTTGCAGATATAAGCAAAGCAAAAGCTCTTCTTGGCTATGAGCCAAAGACATCAATAAGAGAAGGAGTAAGGTCATTCGTAGAATGGTATAAAGAATATTATGGAGTTAAATAAGATAACATTGTATAACCATTGTATAATAATTAGGAATAAAAAATGTTGCCTAATTGCTCATAAGTTTTTCCAAGTCATTTAAATCAAAACAATAAACTTTCTTTCCATCAAATTTATCTATCTTTTTAGAAAAAGACTTTGCAAAAACAGCATAGATATCTTTTCTATCTTCATTATTCCAATCTACATATGCGGATTTCCTGACAAGTTCTTTTACAATCTCTTCTGAATTTACTTTTTCTTTCCACTTACATTCACCAAATAATATTTCCTTATTATTTTTATTAAATGAAACTATATCTATTTCATAAACATCCCCTGATTTTTTATCCTTACCCCATTGGCTACCTGCAAAAGAGAAATCAAGATTTTTTAATAATATTTTTTCATTTATAAGATAAGTTATGAATTTCTCAAATTTTCTTCCAATAAAAGAATTAAAATTTTTATCAAAAAAGTCTTCAACTTCATTAAATCTGTCTTGTTCGATATAATTTCTATTTTTATCTATGAAATAAAACCAAAAACTAAGAAAATTATCTATTATTTCGTATCTGCCTTCCTTGGATTTATTGGGATTTTCAGTCATAGGAGTAATCTTTCTAACCAGACGAAAATCTTTTCTTAATATATCAAGATACTTTACTACTTCATTTTTTTTGTTGTCAAACAAACTGGCGATTTCATTGAGTTTTGTTTTCCCTTCAGATATAGCAGTCAAAACAGTATTATAGGTTCTAGAATCTTTTCCAAATTCAACAGAGAGTAATATTTTTCCCTCTTCCTGAAGCTGAGAATCTCTTGATAAAATAAGTTTCTTAATATTCTTTTCAGGCAAAGATTTGAAATCAATTAATTCATAATAATATGGAACTCCCTCAAAAATAGACCATACTTTAATTAGTTCTTCAATGGACATCCCAAGATTTTTAAACAAATCAATTGCAGAGATGCCATATAGTGTTATTTCGTCAGTTCTTCTTCCATATAAAGGTGAGGCAGAGTCATTAAAAACTTTATTCATTAATGAATAACTTGATCCTGCAACAGCTATTTTAAGAAACTTGCCATTTGATTTTCTATCATCAATTAACTTTTGTATTTCACCATACACAGACTTGTCTATATTTAATAAATTCTGAAACTCATCTATAACCAGCATTTTTTTATTTTCAAGAAAATATTCCAATATATCTTTAAAATTTTTGAAAGGAGGTATTTTATTCTCTTGACATATCTGTCCATTTATCCAGTCAATAGATTTGTCAGGCCATATGAAGATATACACTGCATCTGGAAGAGCTTCTTTTAAAAGTCTGGTCTTGCCAACTCTTCTTCTCCCTTTTACAACTAAAAAGAAATTATCCTTGCTAATTTCTTTTATCTTTTCTATTTCCTTTTCTCTTCCAAAGAACTTTATGTTTTTCATACATTATGTATACAATACATATATATAAACCTTTTGGTTTTTTCAACACATAATCTAGACATAATCTAAGAATATTAACCACTTAAAAATAACAATTAAACACAAGGTTTAAAAGATATAATTTATCTATGATTATCTATAAATAAGTATAAACATATTGATATCTTAATGTAAGACAAAGACAAGGATGAGAAGTAGGGAAGCAGAAGAATGCAACTACAATCTCACTAAAATCAACTGATGCCATAACTCATAAAGCACATAAAATACCAAAATATATCAGTATCTTTAATACCTAAAGAGATGAGAATGAGTAGTAAGTGAAAATAAACAAGAGTAAGGTAAGGTGATAGGAGGGAGAAGGAATCAAGATGAAAAATAAATCTAAATCAAATAACAACAGATCAAATAAAAACAAGAAATTAAAAATTTTAATGTTAAACTATGAATTTCCGCCCTTAGGGGGCGGAGCATCACCAGTGAGCTATGAAATAGCAAAAGGTTATGCAAAACTCGGACATAAGGTTGATGTTGTAACAATGGGTTACAAAGATCTTCCATCTTTTGAAGTTAAAGAAGGTATTAACATTTACAGAGTTAAATGCATGAGATCAAAAAAAGAAATCTGCCATCCCTGGGAACAATATTCCTATCTAAGGGCTGCAAAAAAGTTCTTAAAACAACACCTGAAAGACAAACCCAATAATTACTATGACATAAATCATACCCATTTTATAATTCCAACAGGAGTTTTAGCCCTCTGGCTAAAAAAGAATTACAACATCCCATACATAATAATATCACATGGAAGTGATGTTCTAGGATATAATAACAAACGTTCATTCAAATATCTTTATCCATTAGTTAAAGGAAAGTGGAAAAAGATAATAAAAAATGCAAAATATGTAACAACCCCGTCTAAATTTCTTCAAGATAAAATAAAAAATATCACAACAGAAGGTAATTTTATTGTCATTCCAAATGGAATAGACAAAGACAAGTTTAAACCACAAAAAAAGAAAGAGAATCGCATATTAATTGTAGCAAGATTATTTGAGAACAAAGGAGTTCAAGATATAATTGAAGCATTAAAAGATTTAGATCTAAAAAATTGGACAGTAGACATAGTAGGTGAAGGCCCTTACAGATTATTTTTAGAAAAAAAAGTAAAACAATACAATCTAAAAAACAAAGTCAAATTTCATGGCTGGTTAGATAATAAAAGTAAAGAACTTAAAGATCTTTACAGCAAATCAAAGATTTTCATAAGTGCAAGTTACTTTGAAAGTTTTGGCATGACCTTATTAGAAGCAATTCAAGCAGGTTGTTATCCTTTAGCTTCAAATATTGAAGGGCATAAAGAAGTTATAAAATCCAAAGAATATCTTTTCAAGAAAGGAAATCCAGAAGATTTAAGAGATAA
>JAGVIM010000189.1 GCA_020056045.1 Nanobdellota archaeon
AAAGAATTATCTTACTTTTAGAAGGAGATAAAAAATACTCAACACCTTTTTTCATAAATCATTTAATTATAATATCTTTATATATTTATTCATTATCAGCCAATCCTTTTCTTATTTTATCTTTCAAGTCTGAAGCTTATTCCATTGTCTTCGCAAAGTTGCCTGTGATTCTGATAAAGCCAGACATTTGTATCATTATTTTGCTGATTATTAAATAAGACACTTGAAACTACCTGTGATAACATTTTCTTTCTTCCATCTTCTTCCAGTCCTTCAAACTGCTGTATAAATTTATGTGTATTTTGATATCTTCTAAGGCTTTTATTCCAGGACATTCTGGGAAATAATTCATGTAAAACAGGATCCTGGTTTGCAGGACAAACCATGAATTCTAATAATTCAGTTGGCTGGCTCATTACAAATTCCTTTCTTTTTCCAGCATTTACAATGTCTCTAAAATAAGCTCTTACAGTTTTTAGTCTCTCAAGTGTTTTTAAAATATCAGAACAGTTTCCATTTAAAGGAGTATCTGCAGATCTTGCAGCATTTTCATAAACTGTTTGCATATCATTTATTCTCTGTTCTAAAACAGCCTCGCTTGGAACAAAAAAATCAAGATCAACTAATCTTGCAAGAGTATTATCTCTTCTGTTCCCATTGAGTATAGCTAGGTCATAGGGTTTGTTATCATCATCAAATTCAGTTTTCCCAAAATGAACAAGAACATTTTTGTAATTATCTGGATTAAAAATATAAAAAAGAATTAAATTATCTTTTACTAAAACACAGCTGTTAGTTTCAGCACTAAATTTAGAATTTCCAACAGAATATCTTGATAAAGCACCAAGCCTTTTTCTTAATTCAGTTGCTTTTTGAGCCATATAATTAATTTTACTTTCATCAAGAATTACTTTTTGAGGATCTTCCTGAAGAGACTTTAATAGGTCAGATAGTTCATTAAAAGCTTTTAATGTTCTACCAGGAGTTTCGAGTTCAACTTCGAGTCTATAGGGTCCTTTTGTAAATCTATCAGGGAAAATATGTGCCTCTCTCAAATCAAGACTGCCTCTTTTAGGAACAACTCTTCCTGCCAAGACTTCATTAACAGTAAAGTCCTGTATTAATCTTGAACCATTACAGTAAATGCTTTCAATTAATGGATTAAGGTAAGATCTTGTTCTTGAATAATGATCTGCGTTTAATTGAGCAATTGACAAAAAACTTATAACATCTAGGTTTGTATAGTCAAATCCTCCAGAGATATCAACACCACCTTGAGCCTTTACATTAACATCCAAAGATACCAATGCCTCTTGAAGTTGTCTTTGTTTTTCAGGATTTGCAGTATATAATTTTGGAACTCTCACACTAAGTTCCTGATGTGGAATATATAAAGAAAATTTTATAAAATCGTCTTCAAATTTTTCCCTGTCAATAAAACCTGTTCTTCCAGTTCTTATTGATCTTAATTGCTCTAAATATTTCATTAATTGAAATCCCTTCATTTTACCTGCCTCTGACTTGTATTCCAGAATCAGGACCTGGTTGTTTTAGAGAACTAAGAAATCTTTCAACATTATCACCAGTCATTGCTTCTTGAGATGCTCTTTCAATTTCCATTCTGGTTTGTATATATAAATCAAATGCTTCAATTACTTTTCCTTTTGTAATTCCCTCAAAATGCTGGTTTCTATATGCAACTTTTTCATCATAACTTTTTCTTAAAATATCTATTGGAATTTCATAACCTCTTGTTAGTCCACTTAATACATGTTCTATTTCTCTGTTGCTTAAAGGTCCTTCAATTAAATTTCTTCCAATTTCATTCCATTCATTTGCATTAACTCCACTAATAGGTGCATCTCTTGTTAAATATCTTCTAGCATATTCTCCAAATTCTTCAGGAGTCTTGAATCTTTCAAGTCTAACTATTGCATCAAAGATTCTGCTTTTTGTTGCATCATCAATATCTCCAATATAATTAGCATCCATTATTGAAAGGAATTTTCCATTCTTTGGAATTCTTGTTCCATCATATTTTCCAAAAATTACAGACATTACTTTTTTGTCTTCAGGAGTTGCTCTTGAGTCTTTTCTGCTATTAAGTAAAGTGTCTGCATCACTAACATATTCTCCAACAGGTCCTGGAAATTCTATGATTTGTCTGCAAATATCAGCAACTGCAAGAGCAGCTTTATCTTTATATTCAGTACCAAAATCAGTTATGCTAAATGGAAATGCCCAAAATGAAATTCCAAGTTCACTAGCAAGATCTCCTGCAGATCTCATCATTGCATGAGCACCAAAAGTTTTTCCACAACCAGGGTCTCCTGTTGCAAATATGACTTTTGCAGGCTTAAATGGATTTTTTCTTTTTTCATGATCATAAGCAAGAAGTCTGACTAAATTATTCCATATAACTCTATGGAATTCCTGTTCTCCAATTATATCTTCTTTTCTAACATCCATAAAATCATTTACTTTCACATCACTATAGACTCTCTTAAATTTACCAGCTTCAATTGAAAAATTCCTATGTTTTATTTTTGTCTTATCAATTCCATATTTTTCAGCAGTTGAAGAAAATCTGTCCCAGTTAAACTGGTTAATCCATGTTGTGAAAGTATCTGCGAGTGTAGATTTTAAATCATCATCACTTGATTCAGAACCTTTTTCTTCAAGTACTGTTGATAAATTTCTGCCTGTTCTTACAGCAAGCCTTTTTGTTAAAAGATCACGATCATCACTTGCATATTCACTTGGTTCAAAACCAACTCTAAGTTCTGTTTTTGTTTTTTCAGAACCAAGAAGAGCAAGTCCAACCTGTCCTGCAAAATATAATGCATATTTATTTGAAAAAAGTACAGCGTCAGTTATTTCATCCTGGATTTCTTTTTCTTTTTTTGAGATTTCTTGAACTTGAACATTTTGTGTTCTATCGGGTAAATTACCATTTGATTTCATGCTGGAAAGTCTTTCTTCAAGTGTCAAAACATCAATCCTTTCTCTTAATGCAAGTGCACCAGCCCTAAAAACAGCAACAGCAGTTTCATAAGAATCCATATATCCTATCTGATCTAAAGTATTTCTTGTGTCATCTGAAAGTTTTGTAAGAACAACATCATAAAGTGTTCCTTCTATCTTTTTTCCAAGTTTCTTTCCTCCTCTTAATTCAACATCTGATTTTGTTGAATCTCTGATTATCCTTTGTGCCTCTTTCTTTTCTTCTTCTATTCTTGTATTAATGTCTATTTCAGTTTCCATTTTAAATTGTGACTATTTTTAGATCTGTTCCAAGGAGTTCTTTTGATAAACTTGAAGAATATCCTCCAGGACACACTACTATTTGTTCATTCCAGTTTTCTCTTTTTCCAAGAATTTGTCTTGCTTTACCATTTACATCTCTGTGGTTAGGAGCATAAAAATAACTTTTACAAAATCTTAATGCACCATCAAAAGGATTTGCAGTAACATGCTCTCTTATTCCGGGAAGAATACTAAATCTTGGAGCTTTCAGATATTTATTTTCATAAGGTCCTACTAAAGATTTTGACACATGCACTGGATGTATAGTTTCAAATCTTTCATCAGTGTCTTCAAGTACAAAATATGCAGGATTTTCAATTCCAAAACCACCAAGATGAGATTTAAATTCATTAGATATTCTTACTCCAGCCTCTGTTTCTTTAAGATGAGGTTCGCCTAGATTATCCTGCCAAACATCCATTACATAAACTTCAAACATTCCAGTTGCAGCAGAATATTTTGCAAATGAAATATTCCAGAATGTTTCTCCGCCAAGATCTATTGTTTTTCTTACATCCATTTTTATATCTCTGCCACTTTGTTCCCACCCAATTAATTCTGAATCAGCAAGCTTTTCCAAAAAACTTCTTTTCATTGCATCTTCATGATGTTTTCTTGCAACTACAGAAACATCTCCTGTTTCCACATAATCTTGCATTAAAACATTTTGAAGTGTTAATGCAGACTCCCTATAGTGAGGTATTTTTCTCAGCATTTCTTCAGCTTCTTTTTTTAATCTGCCAAGTGTAACAAAATCAAAAAACCAAGGTAATCCAGAAGAAACACTTATTCCAATTTTCTTAAAATATCCTTTGTTTTGAGAAGCATCTGGATTTTTATTATCCCATGAAAACCATTTATATCCCTGTATAATTCTATCTATTAAATCTGCAGTTATTCTATGGCTTTCTTCCATATCAGGAAGTCTTGTCAAATCCCACTTATTTTCATCAGCAAATCTTTTTATAGCATCTTTCTGGTTTAAAGTCATTCCTTCTCTTACTACACTTGATAAAAGTCCAAGAGATTTATTTAATCCTGATAAATAGTTTTCTTTTTCTTCACCTGAAATGTCAGCTGATTGTAATTTTTGTTCTTGGTTCATTTTAAACTCCCAAGCAATCTTGAAAAAAAGATAGAAATCTTTACCTCTGTCTTGTATGGTAAGCTTCGCCAGTTTGATTAACTGTAGCTACAGCTTCTGCCCATTCGACTTTTTTCTGATTTAGGTCTTTGACAAACTCATCTAGCTTTCTTTCTGTTGCAAGTGCTTTTTCTGGGTCATATAATCCTTTTTTCATAAGTTCAAATGTATCTGTAGCAACAAATTCTATCATCTGTGCATTTGCTTCCATTAATTTTTGTGAAATTTCAGAAGTTCTAAGTAATGCTCTTTGCATTCTCATAGCATCTTCACCATGATATGAAATCTGTCCTTGTATTTTAAATACAGGTATAAGATCTGATAAAGCATGTTTATATTTAACTTCAAGTTCATTCATTGAATCAATTAATGCACCTATTGCCTTGTAGTTAACTTTTGAAGCAGCAGTTGCGCCCTTTGCTGATTGCACTCCTTCAGCAGATTCTAATAGCTCTCTTCTTATATTACTAACAGTTCCTTCTAAAGAAAATTTACCATCCATTATCTGGTATTTTGCTCCAAGTATTTCCTGCATTTCACTTGCATATTGTTTGACTGAATTCATGTCTCCTTTTGCTTTTGCCTGTTGTAATAATGCTTCTTTTTCTGATAATGCAGAATCAACAGCTGCAAGTTCACCTTCAAGTGATTTTATCTCTCCATCAACAACTGTAATATCAGCAGATCCTCTGTAACTAGAAGCAAGTCTGCTTATTAATTGTTCATCTAAAAATTTCATATGAGAAATATTTTGTACTTGTAATTCTCCAACAGCTTCTCTTCCTTGTATAGCTTTGTTATATTGTTTATCAAGAATCTCCGCCATACCATCAATTAAAATATTAACAGATTGGTCTCTCTTTGTAGCAGCACCAAATCTAAGTCTTTTTGCTTTCTTTTTTTGTAAAGATGCAGTATACCATGCAAGCCATGCAATGTCTTTAACACCATAGATTGCACCTTTTCCAACAGTATTTTTAAAATCTACATTTAAAGCTCCATATTCATCAGCAAGTTCAGCAAGTTCCATTTTTATTCCATAAAGTCTTGAATGAATGCTATCTGCTTCTTTATTATTTGTAGAGGGTGATCTGCTTACTCTAGTCTCAAGTTGATCCTGTTGTTTTGAAACTTGTCTTGTAGAAGTTCCTGTTCTTTCAAATGCCAGATGTGCAGCTTCTTCAGGAGAAGCTTGTGCTTTTCTTTGTGCATATTTCAACATTATTTTTCCAACTTCAGTACTTCCACTTACCTGAATTTGTGTTTGTTCTGTGTCTGTCATTTTATTATTTTATATAAAAAATAGTATTTATAAATCTTTCGATTCATGTTACCACTTATTAGAAGGTATATTCTAATTGTTATCTACACCTTCATCATCTAAGGTTAAATTCTCTTCATCTAAAGCTATAACTGGGCTTGAGTTATTATTAGAAACTCCGTTAGAGTCTGATGTTTTTGAGTCGTAAGGAATTCCTTTTAATACAAAATCATTTAATGCATTAAGGTTAATCATATCTTTTTGTGGAACAATTCCATCAGCCTCTATTATTAAATCAAATCCTGGGCTAAATTTATAAAAACTAATTGTTGCATTTTTACCTTTGCTGCTTAGTCTGTTACCACCATCATAAGTAAATCCTTCTCTTTGACTTAGATACGTCATTAAATTATCATGATTGTCCATATAACTTCCAATTCTTGATCCAACTTCATTTTTAAAATTAGGATCAGCTTCAGATTCAAGTTTTACTTCTTCCTTGAATTTAAATTTAGCTTCAAGTCTGCTTGTAAATGTTTTTCTGAGTGGAGTTTTGACAATATGAATTATATGATCTGAACTATATGCCATTAGTTTTCAACTCCGTTAGTGTTATTATTTTTTTCTTGAGTATTTTTTTGACTCTCTTCTTCAGGTTTTTTCATTTTTCCAGTAAGGACAAATTCATTTAATGAATCAAGATCCATTAATTCTTCTAATGGAACAATCCCATTTGCAGAAATATGTAAATCAAATGCATAGGCATTAAATGGAATACAGTTATACACTTCCACATATCGTTTATCATCAGAAAATTGGGAATTATTTTGTATTAGTTTCTCTACCAC
>JAGVIM010000052.1 GCA_020056045.1 Nanobdellota archaeon
CTAAAGAATTAGAGAAATTTCTTTGAACAATGGACAAGAAATTTTTCAAGATTATGAGGCTCCAAGCCCCCTATTTTTTAATTGAGATGTAGCCGGTTTTTGTGGCTTAATTTAAAATAAAATGAGTTGATAAAAGTAAACTTTATATGAGTAAGAAATTATATGTTATTTATATTCATAATGCTTTTATACTATGATTATTCTAGTTTTTTATGATGAGTGGATGTGGCGGGAATGATGAGAATACAGGACTATTAGGAAGAGCAAATATTGAATTTTTAAGACCAATTGGTTTAGAAGAAACTCAAGAATTAATTGATTATGTTTGTAGAAATCTTCCTGAAAGAGTTAATTATCATGCAAGTTATCATATGAGTGCTGGTCAATCATTTCAAGATAAAAATGAATTTTTTAGTCAAAGAGGAACTGTTTATTTAGTGGGAATGATATCTAGAGGTGATGGTAGTGCTTTTGATGGTTTTAATTGTATTATTTCAAGAGAGCAAGAAGATACTTCTAGATTTGGAAGATTTTCATTTCAAACTATTCCTGGAAATGATGAATCTGATCATGATCCTCAGGCATTAGTATTATGGGATGATGTTAGAAGACTAATCGGACAATATTTTGAAAGAGTTCCTAGTGAAATTAAAAAATAGTTTTTGGATATTTGATAATTTTTTTTGAATTTAGAACTCCAGATAGAGCCAATCAATAGAAATATTTATAAACTATAAGGATTTATTATTAATACATCAAACGCTAGGGAGTTCGTCCAATGCTGATTTGGGGGGGCAAACTAGGAATTCGGTCTTTGACCCTTTGGTGTAATTAAAAATTCTTCTATTTCTTCCAACCCTATATTAACATAAGGCAATAAATTCTGATTATCTTTAGCCATTAAATAAGCATACCAATGAGCTCCCGAGTCTTTAGGTAGCTTTTGATGTAATGGAGTACCCATTTCTATTACTAATTTCTTTTCTAGAAAATATTTAAGATTTTGATTAATATCATTTTTATGCCCTGAAAAATCTCTACATATTGTTAAAGAAACTTTACTTGGTTTTTCATTGATTGATTTAAATAAATGGTATAAGATAATACAATAAACTCTTACTTTAAAAAAACCTTGACCTTTCTTAGAAGTGTTATATTTATAATTACCTTTTTTCCAATTAGAAATTAATTTATCAATTAAATCTTTATTAAATTTAAAACCTCTTATAATCTTTTGTTCTTTACAAGATATACAAATTGTATAATTTTCTAAGAATATATCCTGTCCACTTACATCTATTTCAAATTTCATTAAATTAAATAATATTAGATTTATTTAAATTCTTCTAAAATTATACAAAAAATTAATATTTTTTACTTATAATATTTTTGCCCTCTTTCAAACTTGTTTTTAATTCCTTTCTTAATAACTATTTGTATGATAAGTAGATTTAAGCCTGATTAATTTATAGGTATATTTGTTTACCTAATTCTTCTATTGATTTTGATTTGAGGTCTTTTGAATTATACAGGTTTTCTATTTCGTTTGAAATAGATTTTATTGCATTAATATCTTCTATTTTTATTACTGTTTCATAATGTGTATTAAATCCACTATAAGTAAAGTTTGCAGAGCCCAGGAATGCAACTTTTTCATCAATTATAAATATTTTAGAATGTATAAGATTAGTGCTCCAGGGTTTATCACTTGAATGAGAGTCAAATATTTTTAGCTTAAAAATAGAATAATATTCTGACTTATAATCCTTAATAAAAAAAGATATGCTAAATGATGATAGACTTGTTATAAAAAAGAATCCTGCTATAAATATGAAATATTGAGAGACAAAAGTCATTGCAACTCCGATTAGGGCTATTAAAAATAATAATAAAGACAAGTAGAGTAGGTTTCTTTTATTTGATTTTGCTTTAATGTTTTTAATCTTTTTTTGTTTTATTATATCTGAGAGCTTAAAATTAGAAAATCCTTTTGTATCCTCTTTTAATTCATCACAAGTAATCAATGTTATTTTTATTCCTTTTTTTTCTAAATTAACTAGCTTCATAATATAACTTGAAGATAAATATGGAGAAACAATTTTTACTGATTCTTTTGCATTACTTATTGTTCTTAAAATTTCTTCACCTGCTTTTCTTCCAATGTAAATTTGATCTTTATTACTTGTTGTTATCATTAGATTAGATAATAAAACAGGTTTTATAGAATTTTCTTTTTAGAACTAGCTTAGCTTTATGAAGATCCTATAGAAATTATTTGACATTCGTCAA
>JAGVIM010000204.1 GCA_020056045.1 Nanobdellota archaeon
ATGGCAATACAAATAATGCCAGCCTATATGCATTTTGGATTGGGTTGTCTGCAAATATTCAATCATTTCTAGAAGATAATAAACTAAGAGTAGTTAAAAAATAAAATAACTAAACCTCCCTCCCCTCATCACAAACATCTCAACCTCAACTAAATAATCTCATTAACATCTCATTAGATATTAACATTACTAATCAATAAGAAAAATAACTTCAGACAAAGTCTAATTATTTTTCATCAATAATATAAAAATCACAATGAAAATAAAATTTTTAGGAATAGGATGGAAAAGCAAAGTTTCGCAAAAAAGAGCTACATTATCTATCTCAATAAACAAACTAGTTGCTGAGGGGTGTTGTATTGAAAAAGGGCAGGTTCTTTATTCATACTTAGCAGAAGATGAAAAAGGAAGAAAGATTATTATAACTTATTTGGATGAAAAGAAAAAGGAGAAAAGTAATATTATATAGAAAAAATTATGACTTTTACAAAAAAGTATGATGAACTATTTAGAGAATTAAAAAAATTATCCCTCACTCTCTCCCCGCCAGCCAATAATTCAGCCATAACTGTATAACTGCCAGAGGAATCATAGCTAAACCCAACCAATATAAAAGAGGCACGGCAGAGGCAAGAAATCCTTGCAAAATCTTCCCCTTCTTCCTCCTCCTCTCCCTTCTCTGCCTGCTTTTAACCAACCCATCTCATTTTGACATTAAGCTACCTATATCAGCCTTATGAAATAGTTTCGGGATAGAATTAAAGTGAAACAATCAAAAGGCTTAAATAGTTCATTTCACATAGTAACTAAAATGGTTATTATAAAAAACAAAGTTTCAAGAAAAATTATTGATAAACTTAGGTCAGATAATAAAAAAATTATAACCAAAGAAGAGATTATCAAAACAATTAAAGATTATTCAAAAATTTATAAAATAAAAATCAATCTAATAAGTTTATGGACTTATTTGAGAAAAGCGGATTATATAAAACGTATTTTAGGAGATTATTATTATATTTATTCCCTGGAAGAGA
The DNA here is from genome assembly GCA_020056045.1 of Nanobdellota archaeon. GTDB lineage: Archaea > Nanobdellota > Nanobdellia > Pacearchaeales > GW2011-AR1 > ARS1285. Next base: position 1,035 of record JAGVIM010000204.1, read on the forward strand.
GATATAATCATTATTGTAAATTTTCAGAAGAAGAGTTAGTTTTTCTTGTTTTAGAAAAAATGAATATTAAATGGTATTTAGGGCTAGAAAGTGCTTTAAAAGAAAATAAAATAACTTGGCAGGCACTTAATATTATGATGATAATAAATAATCATTTTTCTGGAATTAAAAAATTAGGAAACTCAAAATTTAAGTTTATTAAAACAAAAAATAACAAATTTAAATTTGGTTTAATTAAAAAGAAAACTAATAATAATGTGATATTTCTTTATTCAGACTTAGAAAAAACTTATCTTGATTTTCTTTATTTTCTTTCTTATAAAGGGAAGGATATAAATATTTTAAAGAAAAATTTAGACTTTAAAGTAGAAAAAAGCAAAATTATAAAATATGTAAAATATTATTCTATTAAAGTTCAAAAGGTGATATAATGGTTTCAGAAAATATTATCAGGAAATTTGTAGCTCAAATAAAAGAAAAGCATAAGGAAATTAGTGAATCAACTATTGAAAAAGATTTTTATCTCACATTGCTTCTTAATGAAATTAGCAAGAATATAGAAGAAAATAAAGATTCTTTATTCTCTAAACTTGTTTTTAAGGGGGGAACCTTATTAACAAGAGTTCATTTAGATTATCATCGTATAAGCGAAGATCTTGATTTTACTTATTTAGATAATAGAAAATTAAACAAACTTTCTGCAAAACAGAGAAAAAAAGTTATTTCAAATACGACTGATAAATTAGTGGAAGAAATCAATAAAGTAAGCAAGAGACTTAATTTAGACTTTTCTACAAATAAAGCAGATAAAAAATATTGTAAAGTTATGGATAGAAAAAATGTGTATCTATTTAGAATCTATTACAATCCTGTATATGGTGCAGAAGAGTTTATTAAATTTGAAGTTAATTTTAATGATGAATTGATTTATCCGATTTTATTTGAAGATATTAAACATTTATTTGATGCTGAAATAGTTAAAGATTTGGAGTTTATTGAGAATCTTAAAATACAAATAAAGAAAAATATCCCTTGCTATGATTTAAGAGAAATAGCTGGAGAAAAGATAAGAGCAATTTTAACCAGGCCAACAATTAAAGAAAGAGATTTACTTGACATTTTTTTAATCTCAAATACAATCAACCTTGAAAAGGATCTGGATAAGAAAAAGATTGTAAATAAAATAATAAGTTCTAAATCTTTTATTAAAGGGCTTTCTGAAAAAATAAAAGAAAATATAAGTATGTTAACTAAAAATAGAAATGCTATAATCGAAGAAAGATCTAAACTAAGTTTAATTAAAATTAAAGAAAAAGAATATTCTGATTTTGAAAAAAAGATAATGCCATTTCTAGTTGAAATTGGAGAACAATCCTTATTAGAGCTTGAAAGTTATCCAAAAAAATAATTCTAAAACCAGTTTCACATATAACAAAAAGGTAAGAATTATAAACTTTAAATAAAAATCTATGAAAATTGCTATTAAAAATAGGTATTATTATCTTAATATCTAATATGAAATGAGGGAGTAGTAAGAATAAAGATGGACTAATCTCTCACCATTCAACAGTTGCCATAACCTCCTAAGAATAGGAGATAACTAAACAGCCTAACCACCCCCCTTATCTCTCGCCAAGCTTTATCTATAATCTCTATTACATTACCAAACCTAAAAGAAATTTAGGTTATCTTCAGTTCCTAAATTTTTTCAAACCGCAAGATTTATATATTGTTTTTGTTTTAGATACCCCTACTAAACATAGTATTAAAGAAAATGAAAAAAACAAGAGAATTTGCAGGCATGAGTCCTAATCAAGAAAGGATAATGAGTATTCTGGAATATAAGAAAATAGAGATAATTACCAGAAAAGAATTAATAAGCCTGATTAAAGAACACACAAAAGTCAAAGATATTTTTGATTTAATTGAAAAATTACAGAAGAAGAAAAGGCTTGTTTCAATCAAAAGAGGAGTTTATATGATTGTTCCTTTTAGTTCTGTGGATAAAATATGGGCTTTAGATGAATATAGTATTCTTGATTATTTACTAAAGGAAAATTATTATATCGGACTATACAATGCATTTAATCTGCACGGGTTTACAGAGCAAATTCCAAACAAGATGTTTGTATTTAACACAAAATATTCTGCAGATAAAAAAATCTTGCATTATAACTTTAAATTTTTTAAAATAAAAAAAGAGAAGTTATTTGGCATTTTTAAAAATAAATACCCTTATTCTGATAAAGAAAGAACAATAATTGATGCTCTTGAGTATCCTGAATATCTTGGGGGTTTAAGCGAGGTTATAGATCGAGTTAAAAATGTAAAATACAATAAAGGCAAATTAATTAATTATGCTACTCAGTATGGTAGTGTTAAAATAATAAAACTTATTGGAATCTTGACAGATAGTAATAAATTATTTAGTTTATTGAAAAAAAAGAAAGCATTATCTTACTATACTACTATTAGAAAAACAAGAACTAAACTTTTGGATAAAAAATGGAAACTAAGATTGATTTAAAAAAAGAAGCTGAAATATTAAAATAAAAAAATGAAACCCTATCAAAAAAATAAAATAATTTGGAATTGGAGAAAAAGAAATGGTTGTGCTAAATTCGATTTAAGAAATAGAAATATTATTCTTTATGATGGAGGATTATTTACTATAGAAAAAGAAATTTTTTCTTGATTATATCATAGAATCTTTCATCTTTTGACTCATATTTTCTAAAAATAGCCCATGAAATAAAATCTAAAACCTGCAAACAACCCTCTCTATTAGAATTTTTATGCTCAACATCTATTTCACACCCCATATTTTTATTTTTTATTTTAAACTTAATATATCTATCAAGAACACCCATAAACCTTCAAATCACTTGCACTATAAACAACCTCACACCCATTAATTAATTTATCAAAGCTTTCCTTTTGCTCAAGCTTTAGCTTTGATACTGAAAAACTATCTGCTGTAACATAATAAGGCCTTTTTATTGTATTAATAATTTCATAATCAATCATTCTAGCTCCACTATATCTATCAACAACCTCAAAAACTTTCATATTTCCTATTTCTATTGTTTTATTCCAGGAAATCTGATCACTTCCTCTTCCATCCATTGTAAAAGGAATAACATAATCAGGCTTTCTAACATACCACTCAAGGTCTGAAGAAAATAATGAAATTAAAACATTATCCCTATCTTTTAATTTAGCAATTATGTTTTCTGGCACAGACTTATAGTTTGCCTCAGGACTTGAATAATCATTATAAGCATGATTATAATTTATTGGTTTTATTATATTAACATAGGTATATGGAAAAATTAAATTTGATGGAATTATAAGAACACAAAATAGAGTAATTAACATTATCTTTCCATATTTTTCATATAAAAATGAAAAGAACAATGAAAAATAAAGAACAAGAGGAAAAACAAAAAAATAAGCATATCTAAGAGCAAAAGTTTGCAAAGAAAATATTCCAATAAGCATAACAATTGAAGGAATAATAATTAAAAGAGTAAGTTTTTTCTTTTTGAAAAATGACCAGAATAGTCCTGGAATAAAAAGAATAAGCAAATAATGCATATTATTTGTAAAAGCATAATAAGATTCAGAATAATTCATTGTAGAATCTGTTGATACTGAAGAAAGCCCAACAGCAGGCATAAACTTTTGAAAAAGAGAGATAGCAGGAAGTATTGCAAGAAGTTTATTGTATTTTGTATTATAATATAAAATATGAAGTATAATAAAAGGAGCAAGAACAAGAGCTGCAATCTGAGTATCTAATGCAATAAAAAATGCAACTAACGAACCAATAAGATAAATAATTTCCTTTTTACTATTTTTACTAATCTTTTCCCCACTTTTTCTAGAATATTCTCCTGACTTATATAATAAATAAATAGAAAGAAAAAACATTAACTGAAACAACTGATAAAACCTTGCCTGTCTTGAGAAAAATACTTCCAAATAAAAAACAGAAAAAAACAATGCAGCTACTATTCCACCTGTCTTTGAATATTCTTTGCCTATTAAATAAGCAAGAACAATCGTAAGCATTCCAAATAAAACAGAAACAAGCCTTGCATTAAAATCATTTATTCCAAATAAAAGAAAAAATGCCTGAACATAATGAAAAATATAATCCCTATAAACAAGTCCAGAATCAAAAATAGGAACTCCTTTTTCAATAATCATTTTTGAAGCCATTGATGAAGTTGCTTCATCAATCCAAAGAGGAGAATATCCTAGATCATATACCCTTAGAACAAATGCAAATATTAATATGGCAAAAAGTAAAATCAGTTGAATATTCAAAAACTTAAACTTATTCATATAATTCATATAAAAAACACAAAATCATAGTTTAATAACTTTTTTAATGAATAAATGTTAATTTGAATGCTCATTCTAAGCTCAATGCTTTCTCTTATCATCTTCTTTTTACATTAATATTACTAATAATTTATTTCATATTAAGCTACTAATAATTATTAATCAAACATACAAATATTTTAATAGCTAATTTTATTATATTTTTCATGAAAAAAACATTGCTCAGTATAGTTGCTGCATCAACTCTTGCACTTACTTCCTGTGAAGCAAGAGTAGAATTTAATTCACAGCAAAAAGAACAAATTAAAGTTCAAATCAATGAAGAACTGCAAAAACTCAAAAATCCATTGGAAGGAAAAGAAGCCTATGAACTTGGTCCTGCTGGAAAATATCAATGCCATACTGAAGATGATGAAAGTTGTTCTGTACCATTCCATAACTTTGAAGTTCCACTAGGAACAGTTTATCTAATAAGACTAGATTCTGATAATTCTTTTAAAAAACCAATTAAAGCAAAAAAAGATCAGTATAATCAATTTCAATTTGATCTTGGAAGTTATGAAGTTTGGGTTGAAAATAAAGGTTATTTTGCTCCTATAGATAAATTTAATGCTGAAAATAAAGAAAAAACAACTAAAGGAATAAGAAAATTAAAAGTCTATGAAATAAAAGATCCTAAACCTGTTGAAATAGCCCCCCTATTCCTGCACCAGCAGTACCTAATTCTTCAAAACCAACTATAAAAATTCCAAGTCAAGATAGAACTGCTTAAAAACTTCTCACATAACTTCTTGTTTTACTTTTCTCATCTTCTTTTTACATTAAGCTACCAATAACTTTTCCATTTCAAAAATAAACTCTTTGGCTCTTTTTAAGGAAGTTTCAGCTCTTGCTCTTTTTATCTCTTCACCCATATCATATTGGTATCTTCCTCTTTTATCTAATTCGGATGAAAAATCTTCTATTAATTTATTGCTCTTAAATTCAGCAAGTTCTAAAGCATTGTCTTTTGCTTCTTTAAAATAATCTATTAACTCATTTCTCAACTTGTTTCTTATAAAAACAATTAATGAATCAAGAGTTACTTTATGAACCATTTCTGTTCCAGTTTTATAACCAAGCTTGTATAAAACAGCATTTGTTGAATAAAACATAGAATAATATGAACATACAATAACCCACAAAGAAGAAGTATTATTTTTTAAAAGTTCATCTGCTACTTTTAAACTTTCAAGATAATTCTTTCTATAAGTATTAAAAATGTTATTATCAAATCTTTCTACTTTCTTAAGTTTACCTTCTGCCAAATATCTTCTAATATTTTTTTCAGCCCCTAAAATAACTTTTTTATCTAACATTATTAATTAGTTTATAATAATTTTCTATACCTACTAGAATAATATTATGTTTTATTGCTTCTTTTACAACACTAAAATCATTAATTTTTGCCATTTTAACAAATTCATCAAAGCTGATAATAGTTGCATGAACTTTAGGAATTATTGATATTTCTTTGTTTATCTCTTTTTCATTATCAGTAATAAATAAAAGGTCAATATCCGAATTCTTATTGTTTTTGCCCTTAGAATAGGAGCCAAATACCAAACATATAAACGGAGATAAAACTTTATTTAACCTGGAAAATATAACCTTAAAATCCTTGTTTTTTAACAGATCTTCTCTTCTTTTATATTCAACAGAAAAAACTCTTTCACTAAAATTATTATTAAAAGAACAGTTAGAATTATTTCCCAATCTTTCTAAATCAATTATCCCTTCTTTATGAAGATTTTTTACAGCATTATATGCAGACTTATAATTTATTTTCCTAATCAGAGATATTTTTCTAATGCTGTATTTACTCTCTTTATTTTCTATTAATAATCTTAATATCTCATTTATTTCATTAGCCATTTTAAACCATAATATTATGGTATTATACCATATATATAAATCTTTCGATTAAATTTTTATAAACCCTATATATTTCAAATTATCATGTCACTCAGATACACAATAGGACCTGGAAGTATTAATCAAGAGATAGATTTAGCAAGGCATCAAAGAATGAGTGAAATGAGAGAACATGGAGAAGTAAGAGCTTATTTGCAAAGAATGGAATCTAAACCAGCAGAAGAAAGTCCAAGATTTAGTATTTATGATCAAATGAGAGAAAGAGTTGAAAGACAAGAAGCAATGGAAGAAAGAAGACAAGAAAATCAAGAAAGACTAAAGGAATTATTAGCAAAATCTAGAGAAGAAATAGATGATATTATGAGAAGATTTAATTCAAGACATAGAATTTCTATTACAAAACCTAATGAAGATGATGATTAACTATTAATCTATTGCATAATCTACACTACTTATTCTATTTTATTCTACTCATCTTCTAAACATTAACATCACTAATATTTTATTTTACATTAAGCGATTAAAAAGCAAAACAATAATATCTAATTAGAATCTATCACTATCAATTGATAGTGATTTATTTAAGAATATGACACAAAAAATCAATAAAATAAATGTTAAAATATCATATTTTCGACAACCTATATGTTTAACAACTAACAAAAAGGAGTATATTCAATAACATATGATAAAAACTAAAATAATCTCTGAAAATTCGTTTCAAAAGAAAATAGTAGTTAATGTTGATGAAGAACTATTTCTTTTAATAAGAAGAATTGAACTTAACTATGGTCTTTCCTGGAAAGAAGCAAGAAATTCAGTAAGTATAGCAATAAAAAAGCTATATTCTATAGAAAATAAAAATCTTTAATTGTTAAAAGTCAGCCTGCTTTCTGTTATAATATAGATTTCTGAATCTATTAATTAGTATCTTCAATATCCATAAGAATTATAAGAGCATTTTATAATCGATTATTCATATCATCTTTAGCTAAATTAACATTACACTAACTACAAATTTAAAAAACTTTTTTTAATGAAATTTGAAAAGTTTTTACTTTAGAAAAGTAAGCTAATACTATTTTCTCCAATATTCTATATAGATTAAATCAGCAATTAACACCAAAATAAGTATTACTAGTGTAATCATAACCCTATTAGTAATAATAAAATACAACATAAAAATCCAGAAGGCATAAAAAAATCTGTCAATAGGATTATTGTCTGGAGATGGAAAGGGAATAACCTCATAACTTACATTACTTCCATTTACACAAGCATATACATAATTATAAAAATAATGAGTAGGATCTGAATAAAACAATTCTCCCCCTGCTCCGCCAGTTATAATATAATTAACACCTTTCATAGATTCATTAAAATAACCATGGATATGGCCAGAAAAGACAGTTGTAACATTATACTTGCTCATCATATTGATTACTTTTTCCCCACTCTCGTTTAAAAGACTTGATCTAAACCTTATTCTCTTGGGCATCAACTTGGCTGGATTAAAAGCACGTTGCCTAGGATCAAATGCAGGCACATGCATAAATACAAATTTATTTTTAAAATCTCTTTTTAATTCAGTTTCAAGAAAATTCATCTGTTGTTCATCAATACGTTTTTCATTTGCATCATCAAGAACAATAAAAAGAGAATCATTATATGAAAAAGAATAATAAAAATCACCAAAAATATCATAATAATTAGCTCTCCCCTTTCTTAGGATATCATGATTGCCAATTGAAACTAACAAAGGAACCTGAAAACTTTGTATATCATCATAAAACATTCTATATTTTTCTTTTGAACCAGCAGAGACAAGATCCCCATTATCAATAGCAAATAAAGGCTTTCTATTATTTACATCATTGATAATCCTATGAAAAGTCCTAAAACCATCCTGATTATCTCCCATGACAGCAAAACAAAAATTATCAGAACTTTTTTGAGATTTAATCTTTTCAATTTGAAGCCCATTCCAATCACCAAACCCAACAGGTAACATCCCAGATATAATTATCCAACCAACCAACAAAACAATTATTACAAATAAAAACCCGTGCCTTTTTTTAACTCTCACCATATAATATATTATAAATAAAGCTTTTAATATGTTTGTTTAGAAAATATCTAGTTAAAATTCTAAGGTGAGAATATCAAAAAAAGGTTATTATAAGCCCTAACTTAATCCCCATATACATAACATCTTCAAATAAAATTACTAAACTTTTTTCTAAATTAAAAATCTTAAAATAACCCTCATCATTTCAATTACATAGTAACATTAAATTTTCTTGTCTCTTCTTTTGAATTTCCTGCTTTGTCAGTTGCTCTTATTATAATATCATGCTCTCCTGAAGAAAATGTTTTTTTACCAACATATTTATTACAGTAAGAACAAATACTTATCCATCTTGGATTAATCAAAACAGAATTATCATAATATTCTAATTTAGCTTTTTCAGACAAAGAAATATTAAAAGGTATACTTCTTCTATAATTAATTCCATAACTAATATTTCTAGGATTTGCAACAGTAATAAAACTTGGTGCAGTTGTATCTACATTAATCAATGTAGGCCTAGAACTTATTGTTCTTAGATCATCACTAAGATTAAACCAGTAAATAATCTGCTTTCCATCAAATATAGAAAGATTAACATAGAACCTACATTCTTGATTCTTACCAGAATTATTGCATTCTGAATAAAGAGGTTTTTCTAAATTTTTAATTGCATCTCTGTAGAATAAACTAAGGTTTCTTAAATTATCTTCAGTATATTTAATGTAAAATTCAGAACCATTAGATATTGAATATGATCTTGGAAGAGTAGATGAAACAATAGGAGCTCTTGAATCAATAAACAAGCTTACATTCTGTTCCATAGAATTTCCAAAATAGTCAGTTGCTCTTATTATAATATTATTTATTCCTTCGTTTAAACTTTTAGTTGCTTTCCTATTATAACCATATCCAATGCAATCACTGCACAGCATTGTAAATTTGGGAACTTTATTATTATAATTAATATATTCAATCTTCTTGACTTTTGTACTGATTGTTATATTAAACTGGATATTTTTGCTATCATAATTAAAAGAATTAGGAGAATTAACACTTAAATTAAAAGTAGGAGTAGAGGTATTTATATAAAAAAACCAACTTAGCTGAGAAAATCTTCCTGCATTATCACTAACATTAACTGTAACATTATGCTTTCCTTCAGATAAAGGAGCTGATGGATTATATCTTACAACAGCATCTAATATATCTGAATCAATCACAGTTTTATCATTTCTTATTATTCCATCCAAAACTAATACAATCATTGATTTATCTATGCCTGAGTTTGCAAAATAAATCTCATCTAAATATGCTTCTATAGTAGGACTATTAGTGTTGTAAACAATACTATTATTTGCAGGTTTTAGATTTATTATTTTAGGACTTGTAAAATCTGCATAAAGTGTATAATTTTGCTTATCTTCTATTCCACAACTTGTATTTGACCAATATCTTACCATTAATATTCCTCCAGTTATATTTGCACTATTAGAAGCATTTTCAAGCCCAAATGGATTAGAATAAACAAAAGGCCCATTGCCATTCCAGGTATAAAAAATACTATTGCTAAAAGCATCACTATTAACAAGACTAAACTGTGGCTCAAATAAATACCATGCATTTGCTCCATCAGGATTTGAAGGACTCACAATTAAATTTGTTCTATTTACAACATAAAGATTTTTCCATGAATTATTATAAGTTCTCAAAGTATCATCTGCAAAAAAATTCCAACTCAGATTCATTCCACCAATTAAACTAAAAAAAGGAATACTTGCAGAATATTTATTTCCAAGATGATTTGCACTAATATTATAATTTACCCCGTTTATAGTATAAGAAAGCCATGCAGAATTTATTCCTAACCCTGTAATATCAGCAGATAAAACAATATCTTTTTTCTCAAATGAACAACCAAGAGTTGATTTATTTTCAATGCAGATTCCAAGCCAAGGAATAAAACTAACATTCCCAGTTATATTATCCCCATTTCCAGGCCCAATAGTTCCAGGCCCTTTGCAATCTCCCCACCAATTATATTTCACATCTAATGTGCCATTATTAATTGCATAAGCAACTCCATATAACACATTACTATATATTGAGTTATTATTAATAATTATATTTTTTCCTAAAATACTTTGATTTACAAAAATACCAACATAATTATTACTTATTTCATTTTTTAATATTTTTAAATTAAAATTATCTGGCCTATTTAGATATCCCTGTAAAGCAATTCCAGCTCCACTGCTATAACCATTTATTGTATTATGAATAATTTGAGAATTTAAAAATTGTCCACCAATACCAGCACCATTCCCGGGATAATTAATTATTTCATTATCAGAAATTATAGATCCTGATTGATATCCAGTTATTCCTAAAAAAGCATTAACAATTTTATTATTCTTCATAACTGCATCTGTTACTAAATCATCAGAAGTATCATTTGTCCCCCTGTCATCTCCTGCAGTAATTCCACTTACTAATATATTTTCAATATAATTCTGTTCAACATCAGCAGAACTTGCTCTCCATAAATTAACACCATCATTACCTCCATTAATGTAATTATTCTTAACAATAACATTACTAGAATCTTTTGTAACATGAATTGCCTTATATGAATTTATGAATTTAAATCCATTAATACTAGTATTATTTGCTTGAATCTGCACACTTCCATCAATAAAATTAGAATCTATAATTGATTCTCCACTTGTTGTATCCCTTGTTCTTGCATCAACACCTGCCTTTACACCAACTAAACTTACTGATTTATTTATGATTACATTTTCATTATAAGTTCCAGCAAAAACATTAATCACATCTCCATCAGAAGCATTGTTTATTGCTTCCTGAATTAAAGTATAATTGCATCCAGAAAAACAGACTGTTATGCTGCTTGCAGAAATAAAACTCATAGATAAAATAACTACTAAAACTATATAAAATCTTTTTACAATTATCACTTGTTCACTGCCCCTTATCATAATTAAAACAAATCCAAATTCTATATAAACCTTATTCACTACTTTTTTCAGATGAAAAAAGTATTAAAATATCAAACTAGAAATTTATCAAACTCCTTTCAAATAAGCATATTTTTCAGGTAATTTTAAAAGAAGATCTACTAAACATTCCTTATACTTTGTATAATTAACAGTAGAATCAACCATTTTAATACAAACTCTATGCTCATCAGATTCCATTATTAACTGACCAAAAAACTTTTTTATTACAGCCTGGGGGATAGGATTATCTTTTGCACACTTATTTATGCAAGCTGTTTCAAATACAACTTTGCTCTGATTATCTGTTTCAAGAGGGCAATTTGAAATACATTTTAATGATCTATATTCAATAGTATTTGCAGTTTGTATATCTTTTTGCGTATCTGCTATTAACTTATTTCTATCTGAAATAGATTTATAGGAATAACCTACAACTACAATAACTAAAACAATAACTATTGCAAGGATAATAGCAAACATTGGTTTCATAAAAATTAAACATATGTCCTAGTTTTAAATCTTACGAATTAATTAACTAGAATTATTTTATTACTGGAAATAGATAACAAAATAGATATAAAATTAATAATTCAAAACACCTTCAAAATATTTCTTTGCAGGCCTTTCATAAATAAGAGGAAAAGTTAATCTTGCAACTAATCCAAAATCCCCATCACAAATAACTCTTCTATGTTCTCTAATTAAATCAAGCCCTTTTCTAGATTGTTCTCTAAACCATTCTCTTACTTTTGAATTATTAGGATCTTGTAAATAACCTACACATAAACCAAGTCGAGTCATATCTTCTTCAGTAATATTAACGAGTCCCTTTCCAGTATCCTCCTGAAAATCTCTCAGATTATAATAAATTCTTGATGCAAGTCCCAAGGGCATAACAATATTGAGTTTATTTGGATCTTCATCATAAAGTTTTAAACATGCTTTTTCACATCCTCTTATATCAAGTAAATCAAAATGATGAAATAATTCTGCCTCTGGAAAAACTTGCATTTTCCCATATCTTCTTGCATCAAAAAGCATTGAAGAAAGTAAATCATTAGTCTCTTGCTTAAGATCTATTCCCAATGAATCACATCTATCATAGCAATAAGTCAAAACCTGATCAAGTTCATCCAAAGGTTTTGCAGGATTTTTTGCAAATTCTATTTTTCTTTCAATAAATTCTTCTGGAAAAGGATGTGGAATATCTCTGTCAGCAACATCATCAATCTGCCTCATAAAAACATAATAAGATTCAAGAATATTTCCCCTTGTTCTTGAAATATACTTAAGAGATCTTAAACCAGTTAAAAAAAATTGGTATTTTCTTCTCCTCTCACCTCGGATCATTTCCGTAAAAGTTCTATCCCTTACTCTTTTATAATTTCTTTCTAAATTAATCATACTTTTGAAATTAATTCCCTAGGTTTTAAAATTAATTATAAAATAAGAATTATATCAAAACAACAAAATAAATGATAAATATTATCTTATCTGAGAATCAATA
>JAGVIM010000160.1 GCA_020056045.1 Nanobdellota archaeon
AAAAGATGTCCTATGTTTATTCTGATGAGTTCAGGGGATTTATATCTAATTCTTTACCTAGTTTTTGGGGAACTAATATAAGCAAGTCTTTTAGATAATAATGACATTTTTTTGTTCAGGTAAGCTTTAAAAATACCCAACTTTTAGTTATTTTAAGGTTATTACTAATAATCTTTAAAGGACCCATAGGCTAATGGTAAACCCTCTCGTTTACACCGAGAAGTTTAAATAATCAAAAATCAAATCATATTCAATGGACCTATAAGCTAGTGGCAAACTGACTCGTTTACACCGAGTATTCCGCAGTTCGATCCTGCGTAGGTCCATATTATTAAACATCGGTTTAGAATGAAATGATACTTTTTGTGTCGTTTTATTTATATCGAGAATTCTGGATTTCGATCCTCTTATCGCCCATTAGTTAGAAGTAGAATGGAACTTTAAAGTCTATTTTACAAAGGCTTTTTAAGGTAATCTCTTTTATGAATATATGAATACTTTAAAAAAGGAACAGATTATATTAGTAAATTTGGAGTCAAATAATTCAAGAAAAGTTATAGATTACCTTAATAGAACTAATCAGAAATTTTATTCTAGCAATGATGTAGAAAGATCAAAAATTATTATAAAAGAAAAACTAAATCGGGGCTATAAAGATTTTATCATATGTGGGGGAGATGGGTCAATTAATAAATTCATAAATGAATATCAAAAATTACCCTTGAATAAAAGAAAGGGCATTAATTTAGGAATAATTCCTTGTGGTAGAGCCAATGATTTAGCAAGAGCCATTAATTTACCTTTCAATATCAAAGAAGCTTTTGATATAATCCAAAATAAAAAAACAAAGAAGATAGATATAATCCAGGTAAATAATTCTTATTTTATTACTGGTGGTGGATTAGGATTACCTGCAGAGATAATTATAGATGTGAATAGGCTATCAAAAAATATTTTTACTAAAACAATAAAAAAGATTTTAGGAGATTCAATTTATTTATGGATTACCTTAAAAAAATTTATTTTTGGTTATAAAGGAATTGAAGATGTGCAAGACAAACTTTTAGCTATTTATATTTTAAATCAATCTTTTATTGGAAAGAGTTTTAATATAGCACCAGAAGCAAAAAATAATGATGGATATTTTGATGCAAAATTTGTTAAGATACCTGAAAGTTTTTTATCTAAGTTTAAAACATTATCAAAAGGTTCAAAGGGAAAAATAGACGAATTAAATTGGGTTATAAAAAAGAAAGAAAAAGAAATATCTATTAAATTAAAAGAATCCTCATATTTTATGGGCGATGGAGAGCTTTTTGAAAAAGGTAGAAGTTTTAATATTAAAGTTATTCCAAATGCAATAAATATCTTTTGTTAATTAATAGTTTCCACAATAAATCTCGAATAGAAATGAACCCTATCTTTCTTGTATAACTTTTCAGATTTCTCCTTATCCTTTATTAAATTATTAATAGAACAATGATCTGATTTATTAGCTAAATTATTCCAATAACATACAATACTATTATTTTTAGAAACTCGGACTATCTCTTTTAATAGAGACTCGTATTCTTCTTGAGTTTTTGCTTCAAATATATCGGAAAGATTAAATTTGGAAAATAATTTTTCTTTAGAATATTTAAGGAATTCATGGATATCTGAGCCTATAAACTCAATTTTTTTATGATTTAATATGTCCTTTAGTTTGTTAAAATTGCTTTTATCTAAATAGGGATGATCTTTAAAAGGAACTGGAATTGTTCCTGTTAAAATATAATGCATGAAAAAATTTGTTCTGACGGGAATCTCTGTTAAACTATGCTTGACTCTTTTTAGATAATAATCTGATATTTTGTCTTTAGAAGAGTGTTTGAAATATTGTTTATCTCTTCCAAATTCTAATCCTTTTTTTGAGAAGAATATCTTGAATAATAATCTAAATCTCCAATTATCCCAATAAGTTTTATAAAACCTTTCTTGTTTTTCAACAGAGTCTAACAATAAAAATTTATTAATCTTTTTTTTTGAGATAATCAATGGTAAACAATATTTTCTAAATTTTGCTAAGTATCTTTCAAATTTTCCACAGTTAATAACCCCTATTTTAATAATATCTAAATGGTTTTCCCAGTATTCAGCTTCTTCTTTTTCAAGATATTTTTTTATGTTGTTAAATATTTCCAATCTATAATTAGAGGGTTTAATTCCAATAAACCTTGCAAACTCATCAAATTCTAAATTTTTAATACAAGAGATCTTTAATTTTGTGAGATAAATTTGTTCTTTCTTTATATCAATTCCAACAATTTTATTAGGGTTTTTTAATAATAATGAAAGAATATTCTCACCACCTGAGACAATTGAAAGTATACTATCTTGTTTTGAAACCTCTAATGCTTCGGATAAGATTAAAGGATCTTCCCAACACATACTGTATGAAATTGCCATAATTAATGTTATTAAACCAGTTATAAAAATCTTTATAACTTACCTATAAAGCTGTATTATATGGAAGAAGCATTCATTACAGGAGCAACAGGTTTTATAGGAACCTCCCTACTTAAAGCTCTAATTGAAGAAACAAACCTAAACAGTTTTAAACTTTTAATTAGAAATAAAGAAAAAGCAACTGAAGATTTATTAGAAATAATAAAAATTGCTGAAAGTCTTGGGAAAAAAATAGAGTTTCTGAAAGGAGACATAACTCTTGTAAATCTAGGGCTAACTAGCAATGAACTTTCTTCTTTAAAAGATACTAATGAAATTTATCATCTTGCCTCAAATATATCTTTATCTAATGAAGAAAAAGATAAAGAAGCAATTTTTAATGTTAATATTAATGGAACAAAGAATATTCTTGAAATTTTTAAAGATTCAAAAGACCTAAACAACTTCTATTTTTTTAGTAGTGCATTCTGTTGTGGAAAGACCAAAGAAATAGTAAAAGAAGATTGGTTGCAAAAACCAGATAATTTTAGAAATTTTTATGAAGAGTCAAAATGGTTAACTGAAAATTTAATTAAAAAGTACATTGAAGAAAAAAATATGCCGGTTATAATTCTACGCCCCAGCATAGTTGCAATTAGCTCAAATAATGAATTTTCAAAAGTTAGAAATCAGACATTTTATTTTTACAGTAGGATATTAAGAAAAGCAGCAAAGATGCAAAGTACACTTAATCCTATAAGATTAATTGGAAAATCAACATCTATTTCAAACATAATAACATTAGACGACCTTATTAAGATCTTGTTAGAAATAAGAAAACAAAAAGAGAGAAAAATAATTTATAATTTAGTTAATTTATCAAATTTATCTACTAATTCGTTTGTTAAAGAAATACGGGAAAATCTAGGTTTTGAACCTGGGTTTATTTTTTTAGAAGAGTTTGATTATAATTCTTTATCAGAAGCAGAGAAATTTATTTATGATCGTACCAAAGCATATTTTGAATACAATCTAGACGATATCTCACATTGGGATTGTTCAAATACAAAAGAAATAAGGGGGAAATTAAATATTAAGGAACTTGATAATGTTTGGATTAAAGAGCATATCAAAGAGTTTTTCTCTTTTTTAGAAAATGAAAGACAATAGAAACTTTTTTAGAAGATTTTATGAATTTCAGAAAGAAAGATTACAATTAGAGGTTTTAATTTTTACTACTTCTGCTGTTGTTTTAAGTTCTGTTGCAGTTTCATTGCCATTGGGACACAATATCTTCAGTTATTGGAAAGAAATAATTGTTTCATTTATTACTTTGCTCTTATTTATGTTCCATATAAGGGTTTTAGATGAACATAAAGATTATTATTTTGATTCTAAATATCATTCAGACAGACCGGTTCAAAGAGGTTTAATATCCCTAAAAGAGCTTCTGATTCTAGATATTCTTAGTTTGGTAGTTCTCTTTGTATTAAATGCATTTTTTCCACTTAGAGCAATAATATTTTTGTTTATTGCACTTGGATATACCTTGGTAGCAGGAAATGAGTTCTTTATGAAAAACTGGATAAGAAAAAGATTTTTTCTTTATAACTTTCTAAACTTATTGCAGCTTTTGTTTCTGCAGTTTTATTTATATTCATTGATTGATCCAAAATTCTCCTTTAAAAATATATTATTAACTGTTCATTTCGTATTTGTACTTTTTAATGTAGGAATTCTTGAATTTGCAAGAA
>JAGVIM010000019.1 GCA_020056045.1 Nanobdellota archaeon
ATTATGGGAATGAACTTAAGAGAATTCCAACATCTTTCTGAAATTCGAACACAGCCTTCAGGACATTTTAGTTATAGAGCAATGACAATGGAAATGACTAATCAGTTAAAGAAAAGAGATGAATGGGTTGAAAAAGCAATTGAATTTGTTAATTATAGTGATCCTGGAAATAAAATTTCTCGTGCAAAAGAACAATCTAGAATTGCAGGTGAAAACCTATCCAAAGGTGTTGATGGAAGCTGTGATTTGTAAAATGGAAAAAACAGAATTCCCTCCAGTAGATATACCTCCAGTAGGCATAAAGGGAAGTTTTTATGTTTGTGAAAACGGACTTGGAAGTACTTATGTGAATCAAGATCAATTCTTTGAACCAGAAGCAATACAAATAGCAAAATGTTTAGGAAGAGTTTTTCCAAACCAAGAAGGTTATAGAAAAGTTCAAACACTTGACCACACATTTTATGTATATCAAGATAGAGATGCAAGAATACATCTTCCTTTTGATAAAACCGGATTAGGATCAGCATTTATAACTAATAAAAAGAACTTAATGACACTTAGTCAAGAAAATAGGCGATGTAGAAGAGATCCTGATTTTGCACAAATGATTGCTAATGAAAGACATTATAGTGAATAATAGGAAAGTTTATAATTTAAAAAGTTTAAGTCTATTCTATGAATAAAGTATTAAGCAGTACTAAGTTTGTTGTTGATAATTCTAAAAATGTTAAGATAAATAAAAATAAAATAAGGGAGTTTTGTAAGAATTATAAAAAAACAAAAATTTCTAATTGGCTTGATGATTTTAAACCATTTAATAATTTAAACGAAGAAGAAAAATTAAACTTCTTACTCATCATTAATTCAATGAATTTTTGTTTTTGGGGAAATCCAAAATGGAAAATTGAATATAATGGAAAAGAATTTGATGGAGGTTTTGCTATGCTTAATTGCTTAGAAAGAGCATTAAATAAAAATATTCCAATACTTGATTCCAATTACTTAAAAACAATTAGTATTAAAGATTTTAAAGAAATTATGAAAGGAAATATTGAAATCCCATTATTAAAAGAAAGATTTAATATTTTTAGGGAGATAGGAGCTTCTCTTGAAAAAAATAAACTTTCAGAAATATTAAAAAAATCTAATAATAACTTATCTGATTTAATTTTATTAATAATAGATAATTTTCCATCATTTAATGATAAATCAATTTATTCAGGAAAAGATATTTATTTTTACAAAAGAGTGCAGTTATTGATTTTTGATATTATTTATTTTTTTAAAGATAAATATATTAATCCAAAATTATTATATGAAATAACTGCTTGTGCAGATTATAAACTTCCTCAAACACTAAGAAAGTTAGGAATTCTTGTTTATTCTGAAGAATTAAATAAAAGTATTGATACTAAAATAGAAATAAAAAAGAATAGTGAAATAGAGATAGAAATTAGAGCGTCTACAGTCTGGGCAGTAGAATATATAAAAGAAATATTAAAGGACAAATTTCTAGAAATTACTGCAATAGAAATTGATTGTTTACTTTGGAATCTTGGCCAGATAAAATCTTCCGAAGATAAACCCTATCATCTGACAAGAACAACTGCTTATTAAACTAAATTTATTTTTTAATTTTTTAATTTTTTTAATTCAACAGATAATTTTTCCTTTAAATTATCTAAATTTTCATATTCTATTATTGAAATATTTGGAATTCCTTGAGCAAGTTTTGTTACATGTTTCCCTTTTTCAAGCAAAAGAATTATTTTTAATCCTAAACAATAGGAAATTCCTATTTCAATGCCAACTCCATGGCTTGTTTCAGAAACTTCAGCAATTATTATATTGCAGGATTTTAATTGTTCATAGTCTCTTTTAAAAATATCATTTGGATCTCCTCCAACTTGAAATACAAAAGCATCAATATTATTTTCTTTTACTGTTTTTTCTATTTCAGGAAGAAGATTTAATCTTTCACTTGAATGACTTACAGGACAGGTAATATAGGCTTTCATGAGATATTTTTATACATTATTTTGATTTAGATAGTTCCTTTAGAGTTTTAGATAAAGAAATTGTTTCTGGAGAAATTTCTATTAGATTGCCATTGTCAGAGACATAATTTTTTATTTCTATATCTGATAAATTCATTATTTTTTTTAATTCATTTGAAATATAATGTAATTGAATGCAGTGAGGAGATTTGTCAACAGTTACAAAAATTAATTTATTTACTTTTCCTACCCTTAATATTGAAGATAATTTACTTTTTATCATATTCATATGAATTTTTTCTAAACAAACAGAATAAATATTATCAGAGATATTTTTTATTTTTTCAAATGCTTCTTTATCCATATTTTCTAAACAAGAACCACAAACAATTAAAGTATTTTCAGGTTCGTAAATATTATGATCTATTAATTCCCTCATTTTCTTTACAACCCTTCATAAACAGGAAACTCTGCGCAGAGTTTTATTATTTCTTGTTTTATTTTATTTTGAAGTTCTATGTTTTGATAATCTTTTATTACATCTGCAATATATTTTCCAACTTGTTTCATTTCTTTTTCTTTCATTCCCCTTGTTGTTAATATTGGTGTTCCAAGTCTTATTCCACTTGGCTTAAATGGTGTGCTTGGATCTTTTGGAATTGAATTTGCATTTAAACAAACTCCTGCATTTTCTAATGCAACTGCAATATATTTTCCTAAACCAATTCCAAATGGAGTTAGATCTACAAGAATTAAATGAGTGTCGGTTCCATTTGATACAAGTTTTATATTATTTTCCATTAATGATTCTGCTAATGCCTTTGCATTTTTTACAATCTGGCTTGCATAATCCTTAAATTCTGGTTTTAATGCTTCTCCTAGTGCTGTTGCAATTCCTGCAATTGTATGTTCATGAGGACCTCCTTGCATACCTGGAAAAACAGCTTTGTCAATTTTTTTTGCAAGTTCAGGGTCTTTTTCTAATCCTTTTTTTGTTACCATAATCATTCCACCTCTTGGACCTCTTAAAGTTTTATGAGTTGTTGTTGTAATAATATGTGCGTAGGAAACAGGAGATTTATGGACACCACCTGCTACAAGTCCTGCAATATGGGCAATGTCAACTGCAAGATAGGCATTAATTTCATCTGCAATTTTTGAAAATTCTTCAAATGGAAATTCTCTTGGATATGCTGTTGCACCACACCAAATTAATTTTGGTTTGTTTTCTTTTGCAATTTTTCTTACTTCATCAAAATCAATCAATCCATCTTCTTTAACATGATATTGAATGCTGTTGAAGAATTTAGCTGTTGCAGAGACTTTCCAACCATGAGTCAGATGTCCTCCATCTGGAAGAGCCAAACCTGTTACAGTATCTCCGGGTTCTAATGTTGCCATGTAAACTGCAAAATTAGCAGGACTTCCTGAATGAGGTTGAACATTTACATGCTCAACTCCAAAAAGTTTTTTTGCTCTTTCAATTGCTAATAATTCTATAGCATCAGTATTTGCATTTCCTTGATAATATCTTTTTGTTGGATAACCTTCTGCATATTTATTTACCAATACACTTCCAATTGCTTTTAGAACATTTGGAGAAACATAATTTTCACTTGGAATCATATTCAAAACTTCTTTTTGTCTGAGAACTTCGTGTGCAATTATATTATCAACCTCAGGATCTGTACAATTCAACTCTTTCATTTTTCTATTAAAGAAAGAATGTTTAAAAGATTATATGTTATAACTTACAATAATAGTTAAAAAGGTTTTTTTGCTAAGAAAAATATGCCAAATAATGGATCTGGAGTAAAAGTAAAAGTAAATCAATTTACAGGAAAAATAATTTATCCTGTTCTTGAAAGAAATGATGGACAGTTTGATATAAACTTTCGTTGTGGTGTAAGAAGAAGCGAAATTGGTAGAGAAGAAATTTTTCCAGATATAGAAGCTCATGAAAGAACAACCGGATATGATATTTGGGTTAATGGAAAATTATCTGCAAAAGCTCAGGACTATGGGGGAGCTTTAGAAACAATGAGAGCCTATATTAATTCTACAACAGGAGAAATAAAAGCTCCTGATGGAATCGAAGGTATTGTTGAATAATATTTCTTTATTGTTTATTTAATTTATCACATTTATACAGTTACTACTCAATGTTACAACTTTTGAAGGATTAACAAAAATTTGAAATAATCGAGA
This sequence comes from Nanobdellota archaeon, assembly GCA_020056045.1. Classification (GTDB taxonomy): domain Archaea; phylum Nanobdellota; class Nanobdellia; order Pacearchaeales; family GW2011-AR1; genus ARS1285. The sequence goes on from JAGVIM010000019.1 coordinate 4,206, forward strand.
GAAAAATTATAGTTTATCAAAATTTCAAAAAAATAACCGAAAACTTTATAAACCCTAATCAAAAATTAACCAAAAGGTTTATAAATCCAAATTATGACTTATTTATAAATATAAAGTATAAGTTAAGGTAATTAAAGGAAATTATAGCATTTTATTTTAATACTGTAATAATCGCCTTTATCCTAAATTCCCAAAATGCATCTATTACAGCCAAAGCACACAAAATTAAGCCCTATTGAGGTGGAAAAACTACTTTCAGAACTAAATATTTCTCTTATACAACTACCAAAAATTAAAATTAATGATTTTGCATTGCCAGAAGGCTGTGAAATATCAGATGTTATCAAGATTGAAAGAATTATCGAAGGTAAAAAAATAAATTATTACAGAGTAGTTGCTGTTTAATTTTATTATAACCTAAAAATTATATTTGGGAAATAGGTCTTGGAAACAAGAAAATAAATATAGGAAAAAAACCAACAAAAAAATCTTTAAGATTTTTAGGGTTGCTTTTTTTCACTAGAAACAAAAAATGAACATAGAAAAAAACCAACAAAAAGAACAACACATTTTGGTGAAGAGATACTTAGAGGAACACAGTTTAATTGAATCAAATATTGTTTCTTTTAATAATTTTATTAATCATAGAATGCAGGAAATAATTGATGAATTAAATGAGTCAATGCCAAAAGAAGATATTGAAATAAAAATTGGAAAAATAAAAGTTGGAAAACCGGAAATTCACGAAGCTGATGGAAGTTCTCATCTTATAACTCCTGCTGAAGCAAGAATTAGGGGATTAACTTATGCTGCACCTGTTAATGTTGAAATTACCATAAAACAACAAGATCAAATTGAAAGTCAGGAAGTTGAAATTGGAAAAATTCCAGTTATTGTAAAAAGTGAATACTGTAATTTGAATGGAATGACTAAAGAACAATTAATTGAGAATTATATTGATCCTTTAGAACCTGGAGGATATTTTATAATAAATGGAAATGAAAGAGTTATTGTAATGACTGAAGATTTGGCTGAAAATCAGCCATTTATTGAAAAATCAAAAGGTAGATTAATGTTAAGATTATTTTCTAAAAGGGGAAGTTATAGAATTCCTATTTCAATCACAGATACTAATGAAGGAATTGTTGAAGTAAGTTTTTCAAGATTTAAGAATATTCCTATAATCATAATGTTAAAGGCACTTGGGATGACAAAGGAAAGTGATATTGCTAAATATATTGGAAAAGAAAATGATAGTTTAATTGTCAATCTTTATGAGTTTGCTAACATTCAAACAGATAAAGATGCTATGCTTGTTATTTCTCAAAAAACTTCTCTTCAAGGAACTGAAAAAGAAATCCTTGATAGAATAAAACAAAGACTTGATTCCTATTTCTTACCTCATATAGGACTCAAAAAAGAACAAAGAATTGAAAAGGCCATTACACTGTGTAAGTTTATAAAACAATTTTTTATTTCAAAAGAGAATTCTATAAATTTAACAGATAAAGATCATTATGCAAATAAAAGAGTTAGAATGAGTGGAGATTTGCTTGCTGATTTATTTAGAATAAATATGAATATTTTACTTAGAGATATTCAGCATTCACTGCAAAAAATTCAGAAAAGAAAAAAATTCTATTCAATAAAAACAATTGCTAAATCAACTTTATTCACCCACAGAATGGAAAGTGCAATTGCAACTGGTAACTGGATTGGAGAAAGAACAGGAGTTACACAAAATATGGATAAAACAAATTATCTTGCAATTCTTTCACAATTACAGAGAGTAAGTTCAATGCTTCCTGGTGAACAGGAAAATTTCTTAGCTAGAACATTACATCCAACTCATTATGGAAGATTTTGTCCTGTTGAAACTCCTGAAGGAACTGAAATTGGACTCAGAAAAAATTTAGCGATTCTTGCTAAAATATCAACAAGAACAGATTTAACTGATGAAAAATTAATAAAAGTTTTGACGAGTCTTGGAATGAAGAAAGAAATGGAAAGTGAAGGAAGCGATGTTTTCTTCAATGGAAGGTTTATTGGACATACAGAAGCTGCACAAGATTTTACTAAAAAATTAAGAGAAAAAAGAAGAATGGGAGAATTTCCAATTGAATTAAGTGTAAGATATAACCCTTCACAAGATAATATTTTATTATCAACAGAAGTTGGAAGAGTAATGAGGCCTCTAATAATTGTTGAAAATGGAAAACTAAGATTAACAGAAGAACATCTTAATCTCGTTAATGATAGAAGTTTAAAATGGATGGATTTAATTAAAAATGGGATGATAGAATATTTAGATGCTGCTGAAGAAGAAAATGCCTTAGTTGCTCTTCATGAAAAAGATATAACAAATGAAAATACTCATTTAGAAATTGATAAGATTGATTTACTGGGAGTTGTTACTTCTCTTGTTCCTTATGCAAATTATGACCAGAGTTCAAGACTTAATAGGGGAAGTAAAACACAAAAACAGGGACTTGGATTATATGCTGCAAATTTCCATTGTAGAATTGATACAGATGTTAATATTTTACACTATCCACAAAGGCCGATTGTTAGAAGTTTTGTTTATGATACTTTAAATGTTCACCCTGCAGGACAAAATGTTATTGTTGCTGTTATGACTCATGAAGGTTATAATATTGAGGATGCTTTAATATTAAATAAAGGATCTATTGATAGAGGACTTGGAAGAAGTACTTATTTTAGACCCTATACTTCTGTTGAATTAAATTATGCAGGTGGACTCAAAGATCAAATTTGTATTCCTGAAAAAGATGTTTCAGGATATAGGACCGAGGAAAGTTATAAATATTTAGAAGATGATGGAATTGCTTATGTTGAAGCTAAATTAAGTTCTGGAGAAGTTACAATTGGAAAAATTTCTCCTCCGAAATTCTTATCAGAAGTAAGAGAAATTTCAATTAAAGCAAAAAAAGAAGCATCATCAGTTATAAGACAAGAAGAACAAGGAACTGTTGATGCAGTTTTTATAACAGAAGATTCTCAAGGAAACAAAGTTATTAGAGTGAGAACAAGAGATTTAAGAATACCTGAATTAGGGGATAAATTTGCAACATCACACGGACAGAAAGGAATTGTTGGTGCAATTATTCCTGAAAATGATGTCCCGTTCACATCTAAAGGAGTAAGACCTGATATTATTTTTAATCCACATTCAATTCCTGGAAGAATGACTGTTGGTTATTTAATTGAATTACTTGCTGGAAAACTTGCATGTTTATCTGGAAAAATAGTTGATGGAACAGGATTTTCAGGACAGAAAATTGAAGATTTGGAAGGAGAACTTGGAAAATTAGGATTTAGAGAAGATGGAAAAGAAACAATGTATAATGGAATAACAGGAAGAATGATGAATTTGAAAATTTATATTGGAAATATGTATTATTTAAAATTAAAATATATGGTTTCAAATAAACTTCATGCTAGAGCGAGCGGGAAGGTTACGTTACTAACCAGGCAACCAATCGAGGGAAGGGCTAAGGGGGGCGCACTTAGATTGGGGGAAATGGAGCAGCAGGCTTTAGTTGCTCATGGAGCTTCTTTATTATTAAAAGAAAGATATGATTCTGATAAAGTAATATTACATATTTGTACAAAATGTGGTGCAATTGGAATTGAAGATAATATCAGGGGAAAAGTAACTTGTCCAATGTGTAACAGTCAAGAAATAGAACCTATTGAAATTTCATACGCATTCAAGTTACTAGTTGATGAAATACAATCACTTCACATTAGAACTAAATTCAATTTAAAGAATAAGTATGAATAAAACCAGCCTTCTTTCTTTAGAAAAGAAAGAACCTTGGGGAAGAAAGAAACTACAATAGGGAAAAAGCCCTGGGGTAAAAATAAAAACTGAAAAAATAACATGGAAAAATCACAACATTATCAAGCCGGAATACAACAATATGATCATAGTAAAAGAGAAGAATTAATGCGTAGCAGAGCAGTTCCTGGAATTACTACTACGGGAATTCCAGTTAAATATTATTCATTTGATTATAAATTTCCAAGAGGTATGAATTAAAATGGAAGAATATATTATAGATAATGAAAGTA
>JAGVIM010000219.1 GCA_020056045.1 Nanobdellota archaeon
TATTATACTTTAAATATTTTATGGTTCTCGAGTATATAGTTCAAAAAGCTTCAGAAACCTAAGCTAGTACGGTTGATCTTAAAAATTAAGTGCAGACCCAAGGGATTGCCTCATAACTACTAAAAAGTTTCCTTAAAGCATTCTCAACTTTGCTACCCTCAAAGCATCTTTACTTAAGTTTAGGGCTGCTTCGATCAAGATCTGACCCATTTCGCAAAAGCAAGATCAATGAGGACAAAATCTCAACGTTTGTATTAAGACTTTTTAACAATAATGTCACTCACCCTCTTGCAGCCTGCATAAAGCTCGCTTGCAAATTGGGAAGAGCTAACTCCCAGGCCTGTCTGCAAAAATAAACAGTAAAATATACTATTTAAGACTTTCCACAAAAAAATCTCATAACTACATACCTTCTACACCATATTAATAATTATAAATATAAAATTCTATAAGTCAATATGAAAAACAATCAGATTATAATATTATTTGGTTTTAGTTTGTTTTTCTTAGTAATGGTAGTTCTATATTCTGTAATTTTTTTAGCTCCAAAAAACTTAAAAGAGGGTATGCAAATTTTTGCTCCATTAGTGGTATTTTCAGGGTTTTTTATATTTTTAATAGGAGCAATGCTTGTGGCATTATCATTATACAAAATCCTACAATTCAAGAACGTTGAAACAATAATTTAAAAGTATACTCTTATTCTTTTATTTATGGATAAAAAAATAGAACTTCTTTCACCAGTAGGAAGCTTAGCAAACCTAAAAGCAGCAGTCTCTTCAGGAGCAGATGCGGTTTATCTTGGAATGAATAAATTTAATGCAAGAGAATTTGCGACTAATTTTAATGAAGAATATTTTAAAGAAGCAGTACAAATTTGCAAAAGTAACAATGTCAAAGTTTTTCTTACAATGAACACACTCATAAAAAATTCAGAAATAAAAGAATTTTTTAAACAGCTTGAGTTTGCCTATGAAAATGGAATAAACGCAGTAATTATTCAAGATCCTAGTTTTATCAATATAATAAAAAAATCTTTTCCAGATATTAATATTCATATATCTACTCAAGCAGGAGTAATGAATTCAGCTCATGCAAACCTCTTTTTAACAGCTGACAGAATAGTTCTTGCAAGAGAATTAAATAAGGAAAATCTAAAATCTATAAGAAAAAATTATAAAAAAGAATTAGAAATTTTTATTCATGGAGCACTTTGTGTCTGCATTTCAGGAAGCTGTTTATTTTCTAGTTTTCTAGGAAGCAGATCAGGAAACAGAGGAAAATGTGCTCAACCATGTAGAAAAAAGTATACAGAAAATATAAGATTTTCTGTCCATAAAAATTTACAGCCCCTACAAAAATTTTCAGGCAATGGGTGCTATTATCTTTCAACAAAAGAACTTTGTTTAATTGAACAAATTCCAGAATTAATAAAATTAGGAATTAATTCATTAAAAATAGAAGGTAGAATGAGGACTCCTTATTATGTTGCAACAACAACTTCTATCTATAAAAATGCAATAGATTCCTATTACAATAACAATTTTAGAATTACAAATGAAATAAAAAATAAATTAGCAACAGCTTTTTCAAGAGAGTTTACAAAAGGTTGCTATGAAGGTGAGGATATTTTTAATAAAAAAGAGGCTCAAGGTAGTTCAGATATAATAAAACAAAATTATGGGGTAAAAACAAAGAGTATTAATTTAGAAAAGAGAGAATCAAACCTTCAACTTCCAGAAATAAAGCAAAAAATAAGCAAACAAAAAAGATTATTGGTAAGAGTTTATAATAAAGGGGATGCAATAGCTGCATCAAATACAGGAGCAGATATTATTTATTATGACATTTTTCGACCTGATTTTTTAGAGCTTAAAAAATTACTTCCTGTCCCATTATATGCAGTAACACCGAGAATAATGTTTGATTCAGATATAAGTTTAATAGAAAAAACAATCAAACAAAAACAACCAGCAGGACTGCTTGCAGGAAATTTAGGAATATTAAATTTAAAATTAGACAAAAAGATTTCAATTCATCTTGATTATAATTGTAATTGTTTTAATGACTATAACCTTCAATATTTAGAAAACCTAAATGATTCAAATTCTTTTCCAATTATTTCTCCTGAACTTTCAATTAAAGAACAAACAGAATTTAAAAACAAGAATTTTGCATCTCTTGTTCATGGAAAAATAAAATTAATGACTTTGGCTCATTCACTTCCTGAA
>JAGVIM010000076.1 GCA_020056045.1 Nanobdellota archaeon
AAAAATAGAGTATAATTTATTCTTGGATAATAGATAAGATATAATATAATATTTATAATAAAATACCTAGTTCATAACAAATTCTGCTTTTGCAATTATATTATTTCTTGCATTATCTGTCATTTTTAAGTTTTTAGAATTTAAAAATTCCGAACTCATATTACTATTGTATATTCCAATAAATTTTTCTTTAAAAAATACTGCAAAGTTGGAATTTTCATTATCATGTGATAATGCACTTACCAAATCTTCTTTCATAAGGGGCTTTCCATTTAATAATCCCTTAACTGCTTCTTCTTTAACCTGTAATGAAGTAACAATTTGTTTTACAATTTCAGCAGGAATAAGCATTTTTCTTAAATCTCCTTCATCATCTTTTTTATATTTATTATAGGCTTCTTGTATTTGTTCTAAAGTATGTGATTCATTAATAGAAAACATTCCTGCTTTTATTCTTCGAAGTTCAATCATATGGGCTCCACCAATTTTTTCCCCTAAATCACTTATTAATTTTCTAATATAAGTTCCTGCCTGAACATCGGATTCAAATTCAACAACCCGCCCATCTTTTTTTATTATCTTAAATTTATTTACAATTCTTTCTCTTAAAACTCGTTTAACTCTTGATTTTACAGGAGGTTTTTGCATTATTTTTCCAACAAAATTATCCATAAAGAATTTTAGTTCTTTTTCAGAAATATCTCTGTGAAGGAGCATTTTTCCAACATAAACCTTATCTTTTTTCATAAAATAGTTAGATAATCTTGTTGCTCTATTTAATAAAACAGGTAAAACTCCAGTTACCAGAGGATCTAATGTTCCTGTATGTCCTGCTTTTTTTACTCCAACAATCTTTCTAACCCTATCTACACAAACAAAACTAGTTATGCCTGCAGGCTTATCCACATTTATGATAGAGAATTCAAGAAGCTCTGAAATAGGTTTTTCTTGTTTCATGATTTAAGCTATATTTCTATCTATATAAGTATTTTTAAATCAAATTTGTTATAATTAAATATGGTATTTCCAGAGAGACAAGAAGAATTAGAGTTATGCAAAAAAACTCTAGAGAAATTTTTTTTAGAATCTCAGCATATTCCAATAGAAACCTCTAATCTTCATATGTCTGTAGATGGTGATATTGTAGACTACCTAACTGAAGCAGAGCAGGAACATTTAATTCAATATGTACATCCAGTACTAGATTCTTTTCAAAGAGCTAGAAGGGTATTTGATGGAAAGGCTGGAAAATTTACAGTAGAAGCCAGATATGCTCAAATGAGTGCAAGATATTATGTTGCCATAAAAGCTGATTGAAATATTAAAAACTTTAATAAAATGATATTATTTTTTTCTATAGGGTTTATATGACATTATCCATTTTCCAGAACTAGTTACATCAACATATGGAAAAACACTTGCAGTTTCTTTTATCATTTGCATTGCATGACCATTATTTATAATTTTTACTAATAATGTTTCTCCATCAGAAAAAGTACTATTCTCAACTATTCCTGAGTTAAGATTATTCAAAAGATCATTTATATTATAATATCCAAGTCTAATTAAAATTTCATAGAATATTGGTTTTGGATTATTTTTAAAACCAGTTACAAAAGGTAATGCTTTTTCAGGAAATGGATAATATTCAATATCTGCAGTTCTATTAGTTTTGACATCTTTTATTGAAACTATTCTTTCAGAACCAAATCTAGTTGTTAAGTCAAGATTTTCTAGTCTACCATTGGCATTAAATCTCCATCTAAAAGAAACATCTTTATTTTTATCTGGAAATCTTTTCAGAGAATATTTTTCCATATCAATACAAGCTTTAATTTTAATTTTTTTTAATAATCCACTATAAATTTGTATTTGATTTTTCTTTTTTTCTTGAGGAGGTTTATTCCATTCTTCATCATCTCTTTTTTTTTCTTCAAAAGCTTGTCTTGCTCTTTCTTCAACTACTCTTAATCTTTTTCTATAATCACTTTCAGGACTAATTTCAATTTCATATTTCTTTGCTTTACTATATAATACTGCAATAGTTCTTCTCATCCTTTCATTAAAGTTTTTAGGATCTTCACAGTAAGGATCTAATTCTTCTATTTCTCTAACAGCATCATTAAGTTCTAATCTTAATTTTTTTGGAAGTCCCATAGAAATTCATCAAAAAATCGACTTTTAAATGTTTTTATAAGCATAAAATAGAAAGTTTAAGTAATATAATCTGATCTAACATTGCTTCTTGTTCTGCCTTATATATTCATAAGCTATTACAGTAAAAGCACAGCTAACATTCAGGGAATTTAAATTTCCTTGCATAGGAATTCTTAATCTTTGAACATCTTCTCTTTCTATAATCTCTCTTGGAAGTCCATATCTTTCATTACCAAATAACACAAGATCACTGTCTTGACATACAAAATCAAACAAGTTTATGGAGTCTTTAGCATCACAAACAGTTACAATTTTTCTGCCATTGTATTCTTCAAGTAATTTTTGTAGTAAATTTCTATCTTTTATAGATGTAATTTTGATTAAGCTATCAGCACCCATGGCAGCTTTCTTAACTTCACGAAGACTTCTACTTCCTCTTTCAAGAAGTTTTTGTATGTCATAAACACATACCCTCTTAACTTTTAAAGCAGCAGCAGATCTTATTATAGTTCCTAGATTTCCTGAATTAGTTGGTTCATATATCAGAGATTCCATGTTGCTCTTTGCAAGAAT
>JAGVIM010000134.1 GCA_020056045.1 Nanobdellota archaeon
ATTTGGATTATGTGCAGAACTTGTAAAATATTACTTTAAGATATTTTTAGCTTATACTCTAACTGAATCTGATTATTCATATGCAATGAGATCTTTAACTCTTATTGCATTGGGAGCTATTTTTTCTTCAACAATGGGTTATTTGTATATGAAAGGATATAGACTTAGTGTAATGAGAAATATTGTAAGAAAGTTTAAGAATGGAAATCCTAACTTGTTTATTAAAAAAACAGACTCTCCTGAAGAAGTTTTAAGATTAATAAAAAAAGGTGAGAATGAAAAATTAGAATTTAAATCTACACTTAGAACAAATCTTCATATAGGAGAACATGATAAAAAGATTGAAAACGCTTCCCTAAAGACAATTGTTGCTTTTTTAAATTCTGAGGGAGGAAGTCTCTTAATAGGAATATCTGATATTGGGGAAATATCTGGAATTGAAAAAGACGGTTTTGAAAATAATGACAAGTTCAACAGGCATTTTACAAATCTAATAAAAGAAAGAATAGGAAACGAATTTCTTCCTTACATGAGTTTTGAATTATTTTTAATAGAAGGAAAAAGTGTTTTGAAAGTTGATTGTATTAAAAGTGATAAGCCGGTTTTCTTAAAATATGATACTAATGAAGAGTTTTACATAAGAGTTGGAGCATCTTCTCTTCAGATAATTGGAAGTAAACTTATAGCTTATATAAAGAACAAGTTTAGAGGAATTTGATTTTGTTAATTGTTTATGTCCGAGATGGATTCATTATTCATAAGCTTTAAATAATTTTAATCATTTTATAGATAAATGGTAAAAAATAAAAAGCAAAATAATAGTTTATTTTTATTGGTAATTGTTATTTTTATACTAATAATTAATAGCGGATTAATTGTATTTTCTTTTGTAAAAATTTCAAAATTAGCAGAAAATGATAATCTAAATAATCTGCAGTTAGTCAATTTAAGTAAACAATTAAATCAAAGAATTGATATGAATAGTGCAGATTTACAGAGTAAAATAAATGAATTAACCAAAACTTTAACTGAAACAAAAATTAATTTAACTCAAGAGGTTGGGAGTATAAAAGCAAAAACAAGTTCTGATTTTTCCGAAATTATTGAAAGTGCAACTAGGTCGGTTGTAAGTATAAGAACTGATGTTGCTCAGGGAACAGGATTTATAATAAGTAATGATGGTTATGTTGTTACAAATGCTCATGTTTTAGATGGGGGAAGTTATGCAGAAGCCATAACTTCTGATCAAAACATTAAAAAAATGACGCTTATTGGATATAATTCTACAATGGATATAGCTCTTTTAAAAATAAGTGGACAATATTCCCCTCTTGAATTTTATAATTCTAATAATGTAAGAGTTGGAGAAAAAGTAATAGCAATAGGAAATCCACTTGGACTTTCTTTTTCAGTTACAGAGGGAATTGTTTCTGCTGTTGATAGAGTTGGAAGTAATGATCTTCCAATATATATTCAAACAGATGCATCTCTCAATCCAGGTAATTCGGGAGGTCCTTTAATAAATACTAATGGAAAAGTTATTGGAATAAATAATTTTAAAGCGAGAGGAGAAAATTTAGGATTTGCATTGGAAAGTAATTACATAATAGAAACAGTAAATAATATCGCAATGCAAAAATTAAATGAAACAATTATAAATTAAAATTATAGTAAAAGCCATTAATTTTTCACCATATACTATGGCTTTTCCTAATAAGTCAAGGCGACAAACTGGTGAAATATCAGCATCCTTGACTATATTCAAATCCTTCTTCAGTATATTCATTTTGTTTAGCTTCTTCAAGTTCGTCATCTAAAGGTGTTTCTTTAAATTCCACATCGTCATAGGATTCTGTATATTCGTCTTTTCTTGCCATATTTTAACCCCCTTAATAAATAACTAAAATGTTTTGTATTTTTAAAATTTTATATTTTTATTAAAAAATATAAATTTAAATACTATGTAATAC
>JAGVIM010000229.1 GCA_020056045.1 Nanobdellota archaeon
ATCTTTCTGTAAGGCTTGGGGTAAATAATGACCAAACTAGTTTTGAAGGAATTAATATAAAATTATTAAATATTAATCTTGATAAACAGGCAAAAGTAGTTTTAGTTCCAAAAAGTTTTGGAACAAGAGCTCAATCTAATTTTAGTTTTAATATTGGAATTGAAAAAAGAGCAATTAAACTTTCTACCGAACAAACAAAAGAAATAATGGATAATCTAATAAAAAGTTTGAAAGATTGGAATAAGATTCAGCAAAATTTAGGAACTGCTATTAAGGTAATGAAGGGAACTTGTTTTGCTACTTCTGCTATTTTAACAGCTAAGACTTATTTTGAAGGATTGACAGGAGAGTCAATGGCAAGACGTACATTGATGACTGCTACTGGTGGATGGAATACTAAATGTGAAAAATTAGTTGGTGAGAAAAAGTTTGCAACATTACAACAGTGTTTATTAAGTAATAGCGGAGAGATTGAAAAAGATGTTAAAATTTATTCTAGTGAAATTGCAAAGACAAATGCTATTTTAACTTCTATACAAAATAAGGTTGGAAAAACTAGTTCTGGTGTTTTTGATTTCCAGGGGCAAGTTGATTCTAGAAAAGTTGATGCAGAGTTTAAGAAGAATTTTGATAGTTTTTGTAAAAATACAAATGGGGATGTAACTCTTTCTGATAAAGATCAGACAAAGGTTTCATTTAATGGGCAAAATGGAATTTGCAGTATGCAAAATATGACTTTAGATCAGAGAAGAGATATTTATACATTATCTAATGTTAGAAATTCTGGAAGTAGTATTTTGAAAGATTATGCAGATAAGGAACTAGGGAGAGTTGTTTTAGATGCTAAAAATTATCAAGATACTAATAGTGCAAGAACAAAGGCAGAAGCTGATGGGTTAAAATATAATTTAAATCTTCAAACTTTAACTGCTGCAGGAGATTCTATGGTTTATGGAGATGTTAAAAGAATAACTAAGACTGATTCTAATAATCAAGTTTATAAAAATTATCAAGAAGGAAATAATGTTGTTAGGGTATTTATTCCACCTAAAAAAAGTTTTGGTAATACTTATTATATTGCTAATTCTGAAGTTGCTGGAAAAGAAGTAATTGTTCAGGTTAAGGATGTTAATGGTGCAAAAGGAACTTATGTTCCTGGAGATAAAATTTATACTATTGAAGGAAAAGAACTTAGTGCAAATGCAACTGCTTCTGTTAAAGAATATATGAGTATGGCTGGAATGAATAGAATAAAACAATCAGATAATAAGGCATTTCATAATCAAATGATTGATGCTGAAAAATTAGTTGTTAAATATTTTGAAAATGCTCCTTATAAAGGACTTCCTGCTGAAGTTCCTTTTGACCTTAATGAGGGATGGTATGTTGAACTTACTTATATTTTATCTGGATTTGGAAAACCTTATGATGAATCAGGAAGACCTGTTAATTTTTACATTTGTAATGTTGGTGAAAATGGAAGAATTGAGTTTAAGCAAAGTTCTGATGATATTTGTAGATATTATAATACTGGAACAGGTGCTGATTTGAGCTTTCCTGGAATGAGTTCTGCTGAATCAAGAACTTTAGTAAATAAAGCTATACAGGCGATTAATGAAGCTGCAAAACAATATGGCAAAACAAGAGTTAATATTAATGGAAGGAGTTTTAATTCAGGAGTTTCGCTTGGTGGAGAAGAAGGAAGATGTTCTGATTTTATGAGTCCTAGTGATTGTAATATTTTATTTAATGTTTGTGATCCTGTAATCTGTCCTGCTTCAAGATGTGATTTAGGAGGGCAATATAGAGTTGATAATGTTATTCAATCAGGGATAGTTGGAAGTTTAACTCTTTGTCTTCCAAATTTTAGGGAGGGAATCGCGGTTCCAATATGTTTGACTGGAGTTCATGCAGGTCTTGAAAATTATATTAGTCTTTTGAATTCGACTGTTGCTTGTTTAAATGAGAGTTTAAACACTGGAAGAAATGTTGGAATTTGTGATGAGATAAAAAGTATTTATCTTTGTGACTTTTTCTGGAAACAGGCAGGGCCTTTTTTAAATATTTTAATACCTAGATTAGTTGAAGGATTTTATAGTCAGGGTGCTAGGGGTGGAGGAGAATATTTGACTGTAAAAACTGCATGGGATAATACTCAGAATGCTGTTAATTATTTTTCAAGCCAATATGCTAGAAATTCAATGACTGCTTTCCAGTCTCGTTCAACAGATCAAATTGGTACTGATATTTGTAAGTCTTTTATTTCTACAGGAAGTTTTGTTGATATTTTTAGTAATTTAATTGAACCAGATAGTCCTGTTCAATTTAGTGCCTGGTTTAGTGAAGATGTACTTACAACTGCAACTGTTCCTCCAACATCTCATTATAAAATATATTATCATATTTATGCTGGAAAAGATATTGGAAATTATTATTCTATTTATTTAAGAGATAAAATTGCTACAGATAATATACATTCAACAGGAAGTATTGTTGTTGCAACAGGATATATTCCAATGGGTTCTCAAGTTGATGAAGCAAGAGATATAACTGCTCCTTCTGGATTTAAGCAATTATGTATAAATGTTAATGGAAAAGAAGAATGTGGATTTGGGAAAGTTTCAACATCTTATTTTTTAAATAGTTTAACAGATAGTTATGCTCAGGAACAAATTAGATCTAATATTGTAAGTGAAACAGAGTGTGTTGCAGGAACACCTTCTTTGATAAGTATGGTTCAGCCAAATGTTCAGGCAGGTGTAGAATCTAGTCTTCAAGGTCAATTGTATAATAATGGAATTATACGAGTTTGTGCATCTGAAAATCCTGGAAAAAAAGTATTGCCTAATGGGCAGTATGATACAACTAATTCTACTTATGATAGATGGAAAGAAGTTGGTTATTGTACTGACAGAACAATTAAGTGCTGGCTTGATACAAACTCTGTTAAGCAGGTTATAACAAATAAACAAATTGAGCAAAATGTTTTAACCCAAACAGATCTTGGTGTTCTTGGTGAATATGATTATTGGACTCCTGATCAAAGTATGAGTGTTGCTAGTAAGGCTCAGAATGATATTGCAAGTTTATTCATAACTCCTGATGAAATAAAAGAAAGTATTCAAATTAAAATTAGAGATATTGAAAGTAATTTAATAAGTTTGACAAAATTAGGTGCTAATAATTTATATAAATCAAGAGGAGTTTATTTACTTGCGAATCTTTACAGGAGAGTTGCTGTAAGTCTTTTGGAAGTTAAACCTGAGGGAAGTATTGTTTATCCAAATGAAGGAGGAAGTATTCTTAATACAACTCTTGAAGCAAGTTCTGCAACTAACTCTATTAATGGTCAAGTAAGTCCTACAGAGGTTTTAGATTGGAGAGATGAGATGCTTAAAGAAAAAATTATGATAAGAGCAAATTATATGTTTAGTAATAATTTTTATAGATATTCTTTAGAAGAGGGATGGTTTTCAGATGATAAAAATTTTATGAATATGAATTCTGGAGAAAGAGTTAGTTATGTTGATGGTGTTAGTTATATTTCAGGTCAGATGAATTTTTTAGGAAGTGTTGTTATTGAAAGTAATGTTATTGATGCTAGATTGTTTCAAAGTAAAGATCAGTTAACTTTGAGAATACTTACTGTTTTAAAAAAATAAGATATTTAAATTCCTAAGATATTTAAAGGATGATTATTTAATAATAGTATTATGGTTAAAATAATATATAAAAAAGCAATATCTGGAATCAGTGATGATGAAAAAGAATTTTCAGATAAAATCTTAAATGATTATGGAGATAGGGTTGAGAAAAAATTAGGGGAGGATTTGACACTTGAAGTTTATTTTAAAAAATATGGTAAGGTTAAAATAAATGAGTATGAAGTTAGTTTAAGGATTTCTTGTTCCGGAAGCAATAATTGTTCTAAATATTTTATTGAGTCAAATGCAACTGAAAGAGATTTCGGAAAAGCAGTTCATAATGCCCTTAAGAAGATGGATACTGAAATAGAGCATAAGTTGCATGTAAGTGATCAGAGAAATAAGTAGATTATTTTTTAGATAATTATTTTATTCTTAAAAATCTTGTTCTTAATAAAAAAATGCGGGGAACAAGAAATATAGCGGAAGTGCGAATCGGGAGATTGCAGTCAACATAATCTCAATAAGGTTTATATAATAAAGAATTTTTTATTATTTATGGAAAAAGAGAAAGGTGAAGATGGTTTTAGTTGGTATAAATTTTTTATTGGATTAATTATTTCTATAGCAATCTTGGTATTATGTTATTTTATTATTGATAGGTTATTTATGTATGGTATTATGTTAGATGGAATATTCCCCTATATTTCTATAGCTCTTAGATTTGCGATACCGTTTATACTTAACTTTATAGCATTAAAATCATTTGGAAAAAATAAATCTATTAAAAGAGGAATATTAGTTGGTTATGTATTAATTACAATCTATGTTATCTTCTTTGCATATCTTTTTTTATCACCTTTTATATCTCAATATTTTAAGCAAACTGGAATATCTAATCAGGATGAAAATTATTGTGATAAAGTAAATAGTGTATATGATAGAGATAACTGTTATCTTAGAGTTGCTGCTGCAAAAAATGATTCCTCGATTTGCGATAAAATGTCAGGTACTTTAGCTTTATACGATAAGAATTCTTGTTATAGTATTGTGGCAAGTCATTTAAATAATATTGAATTGTGTCTTAAAATTGAAAAGCCTGAAACTAAAGATAGGTGTTTTGCTTCTTTTGCTGAAAAAGAAAAAGATATTTCTCCTTGCGATAGAGTTTCAAATCAAGAAATAAAAGATGAGTGTTATTTTAATGTTGCTTTTAGTAAGAGAGATAAAGATTTTTTTTCAAAAATTTGTCCGATTATACAAATTCAAGAACATAAAGATGATTGTTATGTTTGGTATGCCGCATTAGTAAAAGATTATTCTATTTGTCAAAATGTTGTAGAAGAGGGTAAAAAATCTATGTGTTTTAATGGTGGGGCACATTGGAGTTAGATAATAACAAAATGAAAAACTATGAATTAGGAATTGTTGGAGGATTAGTATTAGGTATTATTTATGGTTTAATAAGTGGATTTTTCTTAGGATTTACAATTAGTCTTATAATTGGTCTTATTTGTGTTTTTATTGCTTTAATACTACTTTATTTAACGAGAAAATCTGAATTCGGAAATCCATTGAAAAACACTGAAAGAATATTTATTACCGCAATAATAGGTTCTATTCTAGGATGGTATTTTTCTAATTATCATAGTACTAGTGGTGAAACAGCAGGTTATGCTATGTTAGCTTATTATGTTATACTAGGATTATTTTTTGTTATATTGATTTTAATCTCTTTAATAAGTTTAGCAAGAGGTTCTAAACAAGAAAATGAATCTATTAAAGAACCTACTAATTGGTTTTTTATAATTATAATATTAGGATTAATTATAGCATTAGGTGCTATTTGGTTTGTTCAATTTAAAGTTCTTGGAGAATGTTCTATGTTGACTAGCCAAAATTCTAAAGATTATTGCAATAGTGGTCAACCAGATAGGAATAATGTTGATGAAGATAAAGGACTATCAAAATGTGATTTAATTGTTTCAAAAGAAATTAGGGATGAATGTTATTATGATGCTGAGCAATCTATAAATGATCCTTTATTATGTCCAAAAATTAAAGAATACTTTGGTAATAATGATTCTAGAGGAGTATTTTGTTATATGATTATTGGTTGGGGTATTGTTGGCACGGGAAGTGTACCTCGTGATGCTAGTATTTGTGAAAAAATCAGTAATTCTGATGAAAAATTTGAATGTTATTATATTAGAGCATCATCTTATAATCTTACTCTTTGTAATGATATGAAAGATACTTCAAAAATAGATTCTTGTATAGACAAAGCCTCTCAAATTAAATCTAAAAGGGATAGAGAAGAATTAATACATCAATGTGAATTACAACAGGAACATTGGAAAGATGTTTGTTGGAGGGACTTAGCAGATTCCAGTAAGGATTTATCTATTTGTGATAAAATTAATGATAGTCAAATTAAAAAATATTGTTTAAATCCACCTTTATCATGTTTTGATAGTGATGGAGAAGATTATTATACAATGGGAAATGTAACTTCTCAATCTGGAAACTTTACAGATACTTGTATGAATCCTAAAATTGTATCTGAATTTGTATGTAGGGATAACGGTGTTTATATTGATATACAGACTTTTGAATATAATTGTCAAAAAGGTTGTGTTAATGGAGCTTGTGTTAAATAAATATTGTTCAATTTTTCTTTAAAAACATTTCTCAAGAAAATAAGAAATAGTTCAATGCGGTAAATTTTAAAATATCTATTTTATCTACAATAAAAATAAATGCGGGGAACAAGATTTGAACTTGTGTAGCACTAAGCACATGGTCCTAAGCCATGTCCGTTTGACCGCTCCGGCATCCCCGCAGGTAATTAATTAAGAAATCTAGGTATTAAAAAGGTATTGATAGAATAAAAAATTAGACAATTAATCTAGTGATTTATTTGTTATTTTTCATTCTTGTGAAATCGCTTGGTTAAATCTATCAAAATTCATTCTGTATATACTTTCAGATGTAACTCCTGAATATAATCTTAATGCAAAATCTTCTGCATTTTTATCTATACCTTCAACTTCAAATTCCAGTTTTTCTCCAATCTCGCCACATACTGAAAGTAGTCCTAGTGCATCTTTGCAATTAATTTTTCTTTCATCTCCTGCTTTTTTAACATAAATTGTTCCTTTGTATTTTTTACATTCTTCAAAAAATGTTACCATGCCTCTTAGAGTACCAAATCCTGGTTCTGCAGTTATAATAACATCAATAAGAGTATATTTGTCCCATATCCTGACACAAGGTTTTTCTTCCATCTATAATTTTTAAATTTGTTTATTTATAAATATTGTTAATATGAAGAGTATTAATAATTTTTGACAAAATAGAAACGCTGAATTTTTTTGACTTAAATAAGTTATTTTTTAGAATTATTGTTCTTTTTCTTTCTTTTTTGCTGCTTTTGTTTCTGCTTCTTTTAATCTTAGTTTGTCTCCTAATCCTAATTTGTCTAATAATTCTTTATATCTGTTTCTTATTGTAACTTCTGTTATTCCAGCAACATCTGCAACTTCTCTTTGAGTCTTTTTTTCATTATTTAGTAAAGCGGCTACATATAAACCTGCTGCAGCAATTCCTGCAGGACCTCTTCCAGAAGTGAGTTCGGAACCTTCTGCTCTTTTAAGAATTTTTAATGCTTCGTTTTGTGTTTTTGGAGAAAGTTTTAGTACTGAAGCAAATCTGTGGATGTAATCTTTTGGACTTGATGGTGTAACTTTAATTCCTAATTTTCTAATTATAAATCTATAGGTTCTTCCTATTTCTTTTCTTTCAACATCTGATGCTGCTGAAATTTCATCTAATGTTCTTGGAATGTCATAGGAACGACAGGCTGCATAAATACAAGCTGCTATTACTGATTCCATTGAACGTCCTCTTACTAGTCCTCTTTGTAATACAAATTGATAAATTCGAGAAGCTTCATCTTTTACAACTTCTGGTAAATTAAGGAAAGAAGCAACTCTTCTTAATTCTGTCATTGCTAGTCTTAAATTTCTTTCAATAGAAGTTGAAACTCTTTCTTGCCATTTTTTTAATCTTAGGAATTTTCTTGTTGCTCCTGCATCAAGCTTGTAAATATCAGAAATCTCTCCAACATTTGTTGTTAAACCCTTATCAAATTTTTGCATTGATAGTGGTGCTCCGCCTCTACCCTTTTTATCTCCTGATTCAAAGCTACCTTGTAATTCTTGAGAAGAATCAACCATTTTTTCTTCAACAACAGTTCCACATTCATTACAATAAACTTCTCCTCTTTGTTCATCCCAATTTAGATTAACACTTCCACATTCAGGGCATTTTTTAACACTTGACATCTTTGAAACCGTAAGATTTATAAATAGAAAGTAGTAGTTTTAGTATATAAAGCTTTTGGTAG
>JAGVIM010000099.1 GCA_020056045.1 Nanobdellota archaeon
CAGTGGGTTTAGCAGTACTGGTTCTTGGAGGAGTTCTTTTAGGAGATGTAGGAAATGCAGATGCAAAAGTAACTCGGGTTGAAAGAAGAAGAGATGGAACAATTGTGAAAATATATGATGATGAAGTTAGAGAAGCAATTGAAGAAGAAGGTAAAATAGGCGCTTATCTTCAGCCTATTAAATTTTGTAATATACACAATAAAAATCATGTTGATATAAACAGAAGAAAAGTAGAACTTGGATTTCAAACAAGAAGTGGGAGAATAGTAGATTACCTTCCACAAATAAGAAGACCTCAATCTGAAATTTATCCACAACCTACTCCACAAGAAGTTAGAGATTTTGATAATGAACAAAAAGATGCTAGAATATCAAAAGGTATTGAAGAGTGGAAAAAAGAATTAGAAACAAATCCCCAATATAAAAAATAAATTAATAAAATAATATCAAGACGAAATTTTTTAATCAACAGCCATTATATTTCCGTCTTTTGAATGATAGATATTACTATCTCCTTCTCGATAGTATATTTTTCCATTATGATTTATTTTACGAGGGCCTAATTCTCCAAATCTGTGATCTTCTCTTCCAATTTTTTTAACGTAATTCCAATCAATTCTTTTTCCTTTAGTATCTTCATCAATTACTTCTCTTGCAAAGATTAATATTTTATCCTGATAGGAGGGGGTATTAAGATCAATCCAGGGAAAATTTTTATGATATTCTTCAGTTATTCTTCCATTTTGAGGAATAAATACTTCTGTACTAGGAGTTTCTGATTTTTGACCTGCTCTTGCATAGGCTCTATCAAATTCTTCTAATTCTATTTTTTGTTTTTCAGTTAATCTTGTAAGAAATTCTCCAGTATTACTATACATTTGAGCTATATTTCTTCTGGAATTTTCATCTCGAGAATACCAACTCTTTCTTGAATTTCCTTTACAAGTATCACATAAAGAATTCCATCTTTCTATTCCAATTGCATTAATAAGATCTGAAATTTCTTGGGCATTTGCAGAACTAGGAATTAATGCTAAAGCACCTAAGCTTCCTAATGTAGATATAAAATTTCTTCTTGATAATGTTTTTTCTAAATTCATATTGAAATATTAGAAAAAAGAGTTTAAAAAATGTTCTATTTTTTAGCTCTGTCTGGAGTCCTTTATTTTTTATAAAATTCAAGTTATTATTGTCTTATTTTTATTTGCTCCCCCCTAATTAATAAGGGGGATAAAGAAAAATGAGTGATTTTTTAGAATATTTGAAGTTATGAGATTTAATTCCGGACAGAGTATATTTTTTAATTTATTTGTTAAATTTTCTTATTCTATTTTAGTTAAGAATACAGAGTCTCCTAAGTATAAATCTAATGAATAGGCAGCACTTTCAGAGACCAGGATTCCACAACCTATTTTTCTTTTTTGATCATTAATTAAACAGGGTTTTGCAATAAGTTCTTTTTTTCCATGTTCCAGAGTTAATCTGGTTTTTTTATTTTCAGGGTCTATTGATAGATTTTTAAATTGGTTTTTAGTTAGTCCAATTCTTGGAAATTTCCAATCTTGGTAGCTGTCTGTTATTTGTGTTACAGATCCTATTAGAGGTTGATCTAGAGGGTTTTTACCTCTTCCAAATGGATTTCTAAACTCTCTTTCAGAATCATATTTAACTCTTCCTGCTAAATCTAAAACTCTTTTTAAAAAGAATATTTCATTAACTTCTAAATTAAGTGTTTGTGCTAGTTGTTCTGAAACATAAATTTTTCTTCCAAGATAATTTCTTTCTGTGTTTCTTCTAGAGATTGTTAATCTTGTTACTTCAAAATTATTTATTGCGAGTAATGGGCCATAATTGGTTCCAAGATTTGTCATTTGCATGTCTGAAAGCCAAACTTTTAGAGGGTTAGTTTCTTCACCCAGGTATTCATCAGCGATTATTTTTTCAACCATTGCTTCTACTGAAGAACCTTCTATTTTCCCTATTAAATCCCAACAATGGCCAAATCCTATTTTTTCCATTTGTTTTTTAATTAATAACCATTTTTAAAATTAATTATACTTTAGAAAGTAAATTAAATTGGTTTTTTTAGTTAATTTTAAAGATGATTGGTTATTTTCTATTAAATATATTGTTGTATAAAATTGTATTTAAATAAGAAATTCGATTAATTTTTATAAAGAGGTAATGATTTATGAAGATATATAAGTTGGATAAGGCAAAAAATTCTAAGGTTACCAGAAAACTTATAGCTAATTTTGGAGAAACTATCTATGATTGTCCTGAAATAAGATCTGTCTTTATAAGGGTTAGTTTTAAAGATGGAAGTAATATAGGTTTTAGAAGAGATGAAGATGAGGATGACTTCCAAGATTTTTTTGAAAAAGTAGAAGATGAAGATCTAAGAAACGAAAGGGATACTTAATTTTATTTCTTATTTATATGGTAATATGTCTTAGTAATTATAATTCTATGTAAAAGATGAGAATAAGGAGTTATAGTAAATCACTTTAATTTTCGGAATTTACTTCAATGATTTCCTATCTATCCAACAACAAAATTTTTACGAAAATTTATGTTATTAGATATAAGTTTAATGAAAAGAAGCTATAACTTGTATTTGAGAATTACTAAATAAATTTAACTTTTAAGTGGGGGGTATATTCTTAAAAATCTTGTTTTCTCTTCTTTATGTAAAAGAATATTGATACTAAAGAAGCAATTATTATTGCTAAAAGAATTGGAATTATAATCCAATTTTTCTTTTTATCAGAATTTCCTATTACAGCCCCTGTTATTCCTGAAGAATTTACAGTTAATTCTTTTGTTGTATTTTCTTTAGTTATATTTTCTTCAGTTATATTTTCTTCAGTATTGGATGTAGTATTTGCTGTTAATTTAATTGAATTAGTTGATGGTATTGAATTTCCACCGCTTCCATCACCTCTACCCATCATTCCATCACCTCTGCCGCTTCCATCGCCTCCACTACCAGAACCACTTCCACCTGATGGATTTGTAGTTTCAATAGGGGGATTAGTTGTGACAGGAGGATTTGTGGTTGTAGGATTTGTTTTTGCATTAGGGTCTGTTTGATTCTTTTTTTCTTGATTTGGATTTATTGTTATTGAAGGTGTTATTCCTACTGAAACCTGACCTTCTTGTACTTTTACTACTGGTTTATTTGTATAATTTGAAGGAGCTATTATAGAATTTGTTACAAGAATTATAGTTATTAGTACAAATGATAATAATATAATTTTGTTTAGGTTCTCTTTTTTTAATACACGTAAAAAATCCACTACATTCATGTGGTGGATATAATTTGCTTGGATTTTTTCCGGTTCTCCCCAAATCCCGTACAAACCCACACATTTACAGGCTGTCCCATAATTAGAAAAATATAAATACTTGATTCTCGTCGGTAATATAACTAAATATCGTCGATAAATATCGACAA
>JAGVIM010000122.1 GCA_020056045.1 Nanobdellota archaeon
AAAAAGATGAATATTATATATTTATGAGAGCTGTTGGAGAAAATAGTAATCATATTAAGTATTACAATGAAGTTTATAGAAAATTAACTGTTGAAAGAAAGGCAAGTGATTTAGTATTAAAATCAGTAAATATAGATCCTGAACTAGGTTTAACTTGTGGTGATGAAGTAAGTCTTAATGCTCTTGTTAAAAACTTTGGTGATTCAGAACAGTATTTTTTTGTTTTATTTGAATCTTCTGGCTTAGAGCTTAATCAAAAAAGTGATGCGTTTAAAGTAGGAAGTTATGAAGATGATGATGAAACAAGGGTAAATATTACTTATACTATCCCAAATAGTGTAAAAGAAGGAAATTATACAATTAAAGTCTCATTACCCTATGAAAGCAATTCCACTATTCAAAAAGAAATAATTATTGATAAATGTAAGACAGAAACAACTGAAATTAAGCAATTAGAAACAATAAAAATACAGTCAAATAATGAAAAATCAACTATAACTTCTCCTCCTGCAAAAGCAAAAAATAAATGGTTAATTGGTATTCTTGGAGCTATGTTAACTGTGTTAATGGTTGTTGTTTTTGTAAGCCTGATAGTTTATATAAAGAAAGTTGAAGAAGAATTTGAATATAGTGAGCAAAAAAAGATAGGGCCTGCTAGTTTAAAACAAATTAGTAAAAAAGCTAGAAAGAAGTAAATATTTGTTTATAATTTATTTGTTAATAGAAAAGTTTATATATTCTGTATGTATTTGAGATGTATACTAAATGCACATTATATAAAATGGAAAATTCAACTGTTTCAGCTAGAGTAGATATTGGAGAGTATGCAAATAAAGTATTAGGAATAATTAAAATAAAATATGGTTTGAATGATAAATCTGAAGCAATAAACAAGTTTATTGAATTATATGGCGATGATATACTTGAATTAGAGGCATCTGAAGAATATACTAAGAAAGTTATAGAACTAACAAATAATCACTTAAAAAAACATGGTGTTAAAAAAATGAGTGTTGAAGAACTTGATAAACTCTGCGAGGTTTAAATGTTTAGCTTTGATTTGACAGATGAATTAAAATTTATAATTGAAAAACTTTGCAAAAAAGATAGAAAAAGGGTTGAAATAATCAATAAAAAAATTAAACAGATAATTAACTGTGATTCTACATCAATTCAACATTATAAAAATCTCAAACATGATTTAAAAGATTTTAAAAGAGTTCATATAGATACTAGTTTTGTATTGGTCTTTAAGGTAGATATTCAAAAAAATCATATTCTTTTTGTAGACTTTGATCATGTCCAAAATTCTTATAACTTATATTCTAAGAATTAATTTTCTTATGAAAAAAAGTATTTTGGAGCATGCTCAAGAACAAAGTTAAGGGTTCTTGACATCATGATAATGTTTATAAGAAAGTATATTAAACTTAACATTATTAAATTGTTCTTAAAGTTTTTTTTATTTTAAAGCTCCTTTTAGATAAGGCATTTCTTTTTCAATGAATTCTATTATTTCTCTTTTAAACTGTGTGTTTAAAGAAAGTCCTGTATATTGAGGCTTTTTATGAATAAGGATCCAATTTATTTTAGAAAGTTCTTCTATAGATTTATCTAAATTTTGAAATCTTTTGAAATGTTCTGTTCTATCATAGCAAGCACCCCAATTATTCTTTCTTGTTAATTTAAACATAATTTGAGCTTTTTCTAAGTTTGTTGTTGCCATATTAATCACCTCATGTCCATAAATAAAAATATATTATTAATATATTTAAATGTTTCTATCTTTGACATTTTCTTTTGTATAATGGAAACATTTATAAATTATGTGTATGTAAATATATTATGAAAATTAAAGAAAATAAATCATTATTTTTGAACTATTTTGGAGATACTCCTCAACTTAGAGTTATGGATTTTTTAATTGAAAATCATTTTTTTGATTATCCTGTAACTCAGATTGCAAAGGAGAGTAATGTTAGTTATAATTCTTTGAAAGTATTTTTTCCTTACTTTATTAAATCGGGAATTGTCTGCAAAACTCGAAAGATAGGTAAATCTGATTATTTTAAATTGAATTTAGAAAATCAGTTTGTTAAAAATTTGATAAAGCTTGATTGGAGTTTAACTAAGAAGAATATTTTACCTGAAATAGACGAAAAGCAAGAAGTTTGTTCTTAAGAAATTTATCTTATTTTAAAGCTCCTTTTTTCAATAATCAATAACTTAAAATTACTAAATTTTTGTGCTGTAAATGTGTGTTAAACCCTCTACATCTTATTTATTTAATATATTAAATAGAATATAAATAGGCTTTCTATATTTTAATTCATAATAAGCTATATAAAGGTAATTTTCCTCTTTTTTCTACTGATTAAAAGTATTTACAGCACAGAAAAAAGGTGAGTAATGGTTTATAAAAGATATATAAAAAAAGATGGGAAATTGTTTGGACCTTATTACTATGAAAGCTATAGAGATGAGAAAGGAATAACAAGAACAAGGTTTATTTCAGGTCCTAAAAAGATTGATAAGATTAATGTATTTAGTGAAAGAATAAAAGGAATAAATAGTTCTAAATTACTTTTAATTTTAGGTATAATTCTAGTGGTTACAGCACTTCTTTTTGTTGGTAATTTAAGTTATAATTCTAAGACAACAGGAAGAGTAATTGATGCAAGTTTAAATGATACAGAAGTATTAAGGGCAGAACAAATTGCAGATAATAATCTAGAGAGTAATGTTGATGTTAGACAAGCTGTTGATTTAAGTATTAAGGAAGTTTCTAGGGAAAATAATAAGATAATTGAGTTTAATACAAGTGAAGGAAAAATAGAATTGAATTTTGATTTAATGAACTATAGTATTTGGGAAACAGATTCATCAAATGAATCTGTAACAGCAGAGGATTTTAACATAACTGTTAATAGTTCAAAAGAAAGATACAAGTGGGGATATAATGTTAAGTTAAATGATTTGAATTTTATGGCTAGAATTGATGTAAGAACAAATCAAACTATTTCTGTTATTGATAATCAAACATTAAGAATTGGAA
>JAGVIM010000228.1 GCA_020056045.1 Nanobdellota archaeon
ATTATCTAGAATCAATATTAATAAGAACCTTCTTACAAACAATAACCTTTTTATATCAAATTCTATTCCGATTAAATATAACTATGGCGATTGTAGTTCAATGGTAGAATGCGCGGTTGTGGTCCGTGTGACGAGGGTTCGATTCCCTCCTTTCGCTTATTTATTATTGCAAAGCAATAATAATTTAACTAAGGGGAATCTAACCCAAGAGCAGGGTTCGATTACTTCAAAAGTCTTACTTTTGGAGTTTCCAAAAAATAAATTTTTTGAGAACCCTCCTTTCGCTTATTTCAATTCTTTAGAATCTGGAGGGTTAAAATGACAAGCAATAGCTTTGATTATATTCATTGTACCAAAAAATTCAGGATTAAAATCCAAAACAGAAGAAGTTCTTAAAAAATTTAATCTAATTGGAAATATAATTGAGATTAGAGGAGAAGATATTCCTTGTTTTGTTTCAAAACTATCTAAAAAAGGGAAAAAAGTTATAGGAATAACAGGAGAAGATCTATTTCAAGAATTTATTTTATCTAATTATAATTCTAAACTGGAAATTATAGAAAGAATAAAATGGGAAGATAATAATTATTTATTCAAAAAACCTACATTATGTTTACTTGGACCAAAAGATAAAATACTCTCAGATTTAGGAAATAAATTAAAGGTATGTGTAAATTCTAAATATAAAAAAATAGCTAAAAAAGGAATTTTAAACAAACTTGAAACTGAAGGTTATACTTTTGAAAAGATCTATGCAACTGGTGCAACCGAAGAATTCTTTGTTAAAGGAATTGCAGAACTTGTTATTGACATTGTATGCTCTGGAAAATCTGCAAAAGAAGCAGGCCTAAAAATCTATGAAAGAATATTTGAGTCAGATATAGTTATTATAATGGAAAAACAGATCAAAAAAACAATTAATTTTGATTATAAACAATTAGATTTTAAAAAAATAAATGGATTAATTCCCACCATAATAAAAGATACAAATGGAAATATACTAACTCTTGCCTATTCAAATAAAGAAAGTCTCATTAAATCTATTGAAACCAATGAGGGGTAGTACTTTAGCAGATCAAGAAATACATTATGGAAAAAAGGAGAAACCTCTGGAAATACTCAAGAAATCCTAGAAATAAAAACCGATTGTGATAAAGATTCCTTAATTTTTGTTGTTAAACAAAAAGGAAATGCCTGTCATTTGAATCAATACTCTTGCTTTAATGAAAATAATTGTTTTACATTAAATGATTTATATAATAAAATTCTTGAAAAAACAAAGAGTAATGATAAAAGATCATATACAAAAAAGCTAATTAAAAATCCCAATGAATTAAAAAGAAAACTAATAGAAGAAGCAGGGGAAGTAATAACTTCTGATTCTAAAAAAAATCTTATATGGGAATGTTGTGATCTGATTTATTTTTTATTTGTTATTATGGCAAAAGAAGGTATAGCTTTTGAAGATTTAAATCAAGAAAATGAAAGAAGAAACAAAGAAACCTTAATAAATAAACAAAACCTAAATATAGAAAAGAAAGGATTAAAATGAACGTTTTATTTATATGCAAACATAATATTTTTAGAAGTAAGGTTGCTGAAACCTACTTTAATCAGATAAATAAAAATAAGAATATTAAAGCATCTAGTGCAGGAATAATTCCTGGATTAAAATTATTAAAAAGTCAAGAAAAAGTAGCAAAAAACCAGGCACTAACTGCAAAAAAACTAGGCATAAGTATAATTCGAAATCCTAGAGGATTAAGTGTTAAACTACTAAAAAAACAAGACCTAATCATCCTAGTATCTGATGATATTCCAATGAAGGTATTTAATAATAAAGACTACATAAAAAAAGTGATGCAATGGAAAATTCCAGATGTACTTAAAAATAATCCAAAAAATATGGAAAAAACTATCAAGATGATAATTCAAAAAGTAAATAAACTAAACAATGATTTAAAATAACATGGAAACTGTAAAAGGCTTTCGCGACATTGAAGATTCTCAAAAAAGAAATCAAATAAGAAATATAATTGAATCTGTTTTTCAGTTATACAATTTCCAAGCAGTTGAAACTCCAATAATTGAATACGAAGAATTTGTAAAAGGAAACAACACAAATGATGAAGCAGTAAGTGATATCTTTAAATTAAAAGACAAGGGGGAAAGAAATCTTGCCCTAAGATATGAATTTACATTTCAATTAAAGAGACTTGCAAATAATAAAAAATTACCCTATAAAAGATATCAAATAGGCCCTGTTTTTAGGGATGAACCTGTTACTGGAAATAGATGGAGACAATTTACACAATGTGATGCAGATATAATTGGAGCAAATCTAAAAGATGAAGCAGAAATCTTAAATTTAATATCTGAAATTTTAACTAAATTAAAAATAAAATTCACAATTAATTTTAACAATAGAAAACTATTAAATGAAATATTAGAAGATTTAAAAATTAGTGATAAAGAAAAAAATCAAGTAATAAAAGAAATAGATAAATTAGATAAACTTCCGGAAAAAGAAATAAAACAAAACCTGCAAAAATATAATGCTGAAAAAGTTTTAGACCTTTTCAAAAAACCAGAATCTTACTTTGAAAAATACAAAGCATATGAAGAAATTAAGGAATTTAAAAAAATTTCTTCTTTATATAAAATTAAATTAAATTTCCAACCATTCTTAGCAAGAGGCCTTTCCTATTATAATGGAAGCATATTTGAAGTTAAATCAGATGAAAAAGAAGGGATTAAAGAAACAATCGCCGCAGGGGGCTCTTATCTTGTTAATGGAATACAATCAACAGGAATTTCCTTTGGTTTAGATAGGCTTGAATTAATTGCAAAAGTTGAAGAACAGGATAAAAAAGTTCTAATAATAAGTTTAAGTCAAGATAAAAAAGCAGTTGAAATTGCAGATAAAATAAGAAAACAAAATATCTCCTGTGAAATTGCCTATGGAAAACCAGGAAAAGCACTTGAATATGCAAATTCATATCAAATAAAATATGTAGTTTTTGTTGGAGAAGAAGAAATAAAAAAGAAAAAATTTAAATTAAAAGATATGGCAAGTGGAAAAGAAAAATTAATCAATGAAAAAGATTTAGAAAAAGAAATAAATAAATTATAACATCAAAATAGTTATTTCTTAGGTTTTACAACAACAGATTTAACTCCGGCAACAGGTCTACCAATATTTTTATAACGATCAGTAGGATTAGGTCCTTTAACTTCAGAAGTATTCTGTTTTACAGAACCAGAACCATTTCCACTAACAGGTTTTGAAGCAGCAATATATGACATTTTAACAGAAGACTCTTTTTCAACCATTTCAGCAAACATATTTTCAAGATCAA
>JAGVIM010000119.1 GCA_020056045.1 Nanobdellota archaeon
ACTAAAGCAACTAAAATTATTTTTATTTTTTATTTTAAAATCAAAAACTAAATAAATCGGACAAAAAATGGAAGAAGAAATACAAAATAGGCACAGGAAGTATCTACAGGAACATGCAGGCAGAAGATACAGAATAAACATAACTGAAGATACAGTAAACAGTAGTCCCTGGGAGCTTGATTATCAGGACGGCAAATACAGGAGTGATATAAACTGGATAGAGATTAATCCTAATGAAGTTGTCGGAGAGCTGGATGAAGAAAGTAAAATAACAAAAGGCAAAAAATCAACACAGGAAGAAAGAGAAAAGTGGTTTAATCAAGCAATAGAAAAGCTAAAAGCTGAATCAGTAAATTTTTGCAGGTATTGCCATAAAGGAATATGTGACCATACCCATATAGAGTTAAACAGATCTGCTACACTGGAAGAGAAACTTGCAATTTTGAGATATTACTTTCCTAGGGAATCGTGGGAATATATAGATAAGGGCTTATGTGGTGTTCATCAAATTGCATGCCCATTTGCAAAGCATTGGAGACATGGAACCATTAAGGAGCTGGTTGAGGAGAACAGCGGTGTAATCATAAATGTAGATAATGAAAAATTTAAGGAATTTATGGAAGAGAATAGGAATAAGGAGAGAGTTGTTCAAAATTTTTCAGGTTCTGGAATAACAGCACAAATTGTTTCTAAGATTAAGATTTCTACAATTGCAGAAGAGCATGGGGCAAGAAGAGGAACAGGCACAAAGAACTATCATTGTCCGTTTCATGACGATAAACATCCTTCTTTAAGTCTGGATGATAAGAAAGGGGTTTACAAATGCCATGCTGATTCTTGCGGAAAACAGGGAAATATTGTTGATTTTTTAGCTGAAGCTGAAAATATCAGTAAAGAAAAAGCTGTAAAAATATTAATTGATAGAGCTGGGTTAACTATTAATAATTCAGATACTAAAGTAGGGAATACAAACTTGTTGGACATAAAAAATAAGATAGCCAATCTCGTTATTAATGAAACAAATAGAAAATCAGAAACTCATAAAATTTTAAAGGAAATAACTAATCTGGATGATTTAGAAATTGAGGATGTATTAGAAGAATTACACGACAAAACCAATTACAAGATAACTGTTTTAAGAAAAATTTTGAGTAAATATCGAAAGCATGAAAAAGACAATAGAAAAATTGCTGAAAAACTTAAAGGTGACATAAAACATTATGACCGAAGTGAATTAAAAAGAATTCTTTTAATGCATTTACTTAATGGAGAAATACAACGAGCTACTGAAATATTATGTCAGGAGATTCAGGAGAAAGAGCATATTCACACAACTAGGGATGATGAAAAATCTGAAGTCTGGATTTACAATCAAGGAATCTATATTCCCAACGGAAAAACATATATAAAAGAATTTTGCAGATTAATTTTAGAGGAGTTATACACTTCTTATATAGCAAATTTGGTTATTGGTAAAATAGAAGTTGATACATACATAGAATTAAAAGAATTTTTTAAAGAAAGTCCTGTTGAGGAGATTCCTGTTAATAATGGAATTCTAAACATTTTTACAAAAACCTTAAGCCCATTTACTCCTGAAAAAAGATTTTTTACTAAAATCCCTATAAATTATATTCCTCTTATTGATTGTCCATTAATTAAAAAGTTCTTAAGTCAAATTCATAAACATGAAGAAGATGTAGTTATAGCTCAGGAATTCTTTGGTTACTGTTTACTAAGAGATTACAGAATAGAAAAAGCTATTATGCTTACTGGTGATGGAAGAAACGGAAAAGGCAGGGAGTTGGAAATTTTAAAAAGATTTTTAGGGCCTGAAAATTGCGTTAATATTCAATTGCAGGATATTGAAAAAGATAATTTTGCATTATCTGAATTTCATGGAAAGTTAGCAAACATTAGCGGAGATATAAGCAAAGAAGCTATAGCGTTCAGCGGGAATTTTAAGATGCTCACAGGAATGGACTTGATTACAGCTAATAGAAAATTTAAATTAAGAATTTCCTTTTTAAATTATGCAAAACAAATTTACAGTGCAAATGAAATCCCAAAAACTTATGATTTGACAGATGCTTTTTTTAGTAGATGGGTATTATTAGAATATCCTTTTAAATTTATATCTCAAAAGGAATTAGATAAATTAAGTGATGAAGAAAAATCAATTAAAATTAATGACAGACCAAAATATAATTTAGCAGATAAGGAAATAGTCTCAAAGATAACAACCGAAGAGGAGCTTACTGGCTTATTAAATTGGTCAT
>JAGVIM010000132.1 GCA_020056045.1 Nanobdellota archaeon
AAGAAAAACCTCCAGATGTTGGCTAAAAAAGCCAACTGTCAAAAGTGTTTGAGTGATGAAATTAGCGAGAGCTAGAAGAAAGTGGCGAAGTCAAGTTTATATCAATCAAACCTATCAAAACTAATTTTTCTTTCTTCTTCTGAAGTTATTGCAGAATATAATCTTTTTGCAAGTTTTTGTGCTTCAGAATCATCTCCATCTATGGATATTCTAATAGGCTTGCCCTCAATTACACATAAGGACAGAAGAGTCATAATATCTTTACAATCACCAGTTTTTCCTTCTGTAATATCAACCAGATTTACATTTCCAGAATATTTTCTAGATTCCTCACCCATTTTTGAATAAGTATAATAACCTATACCTCCTCTTAAATTAACAATTGCTTCTACAATAGTTTTGCCCTTATCAATAATTATCTTTGGAGGTTGTTTTGCTCTTTCTTTTCTGTCTATTCTTATTCTTGGAAGCTCTTTGAAAAAATAATCTAAGGAAAAATTTACCTCATTTACATCATTTTCAATGTCACTTGATTTTCTTATTACTCTATCTGCACCAGAATCAAGGGGAAGGTGATGATAATCTTTAGGCATTCCAGTATAAACTAGAATTGCTATATCAGGATCACTATCTTTTATTCTTTCAATCAAACCAAGGCTTTTTCCATAGCTCGCACTGTAATAAGGCATTGGATAAAGAACCCTTTCTCTCCAGTCTGTTTTCTCTCTATTCTCTTCATAGGGCAGATGAGTAACAAGAGCATTAAATCTCCTTTTAGAAATAGCTGATTGAATTCTTTCAAGAACCATTTCATCAAGATTATACATACATTCTAAGTCAAATCTTTGTCTAAGAGAAGCTGCTATGCTTTTAAATCCTTGATAACCTTGATTATAGCAAAGTTCTCTCACAGATAAAGAATCAGGACATCTTCCATCAAGATAATCTCTTTCAACATAAAGTATTCGTTTCCTTTGTTCTCCTGTTTCCTGAGGGTTAGACCGCTCCATAGATATTTTATAATCTCAGGGATTAAAAGCATTTATTCTATATAAAATAGATATTAAATATAAATATCTATTTATTTTAGAATTCATACCTCTTATTTTTTAGATTAAAAAATAAAAAAAAAGAATCGGAAAAAGATATAAAAAAAAATAAAAAAATAAAAATTAGTAGTAACTTGTTTCTCCGAATTCTTCAGTTTCTGTAGGTCTCTTTGTTAATAACACTATTAGTATTACTAAAAGTACTACGAAGACAATAACCAATATAATGGTTAATACTAGAACTGCATTACTTCCTGTAAATCCGATTGCTGAACTTGAACTAGCTGGTTTTTCCACATTCAATGTGAAACTAACCTTTCTTTCAAGTCCTGCTTCTGAATTAACATTCACAGTTACTAGATGTGTGCCTTCACTTGCACTATTAGTAGCTTTAACTTTTACTTGTACAGATTTGCTAGAGTCAGCTCCAACTGTTACAACTGGTTCTGTTATTTCAACAGTTAATCCTTGCGATTGTTCTGCTACTAAATAGTAGACAGCCATTCTATCGTTTGGATTAATTAAAACAACATTAAATGTTGTTTCTTCACCAACTGAGACTGTTCTTGAAGTTATTGATGGAACAATACCAGATTGTGTACCAACGCCTTCAACAGCAAGTCTAGTTTTAACAGTTGTGCTTGTGTCATAGTTATAAGCTTCAACAACTACATTGTAGTTGCCTGGAGTAGCTGTTCTTGGAACAGTTAAGTATAGTACTTTGTTATTTGTATCCCTTATGTTGTCATAACTATCTTCATAGTTACTATCAACCTTAGGAGCCAAATCTCCAAAATATACTTTTCTTTCAAGACCCAATTCAGGAATTGAAACTTTCACATATGTATTGTCAAGTCTGTCATTTCCGTTGTTTTCAAGAACAACGTCAAATGCAACAGTATTTCCAGCAGTTACTTTGTTAGCTGAATCAACAGATAGAATATTCAAGCTGTAAAGATCTTTTTGCATTTCGATTGCATAATCTCTATCAACTGAATCTTCTCCCTTTGCGCTGATTTCAACACTCAAAGTTGTACCTTCTGTTAATTTGTCAAGGTCAATACTTGATGGTAACTCTAATGAAAATCTTTTTACATACTTACTTCCATTAACTATATGGAATCTAGGTGTGTAAGCAGAAATATCATTTTTGTATCCACTTATTGATACCTCAACCTTAACATCAGTTACATCTTTTTCTGCAGTGAATTCTACTTCTACTGGAACAGTATTAGAGACTTCGCCTGCAATTGCTGGTGTATGTTCATTTGCAACAATGCCATCAATTTTGACAACTACATTGCTAACCATATCACTAGCCAACACTGTATTCAAAGCTAAAACTATAGCGAATAATGCTACAAAAGAAACGAATATTGCTTTGTTTTTCATGTTAGGTTTTTAAAAATTTAGTTAATATTAACACCTAAAAATACTTTATAAACATTTCGGTATTGTAATAACTATATAATAAGTACAAAAAGCATAAAGCTTATATAGTATAACCGGGTATAATGAGGTATACCTCTAAGATATAGAAGCTGATAAGATAAAAAATAAAATGGCTAAAATCACAACAATTAAGATATCTACAGAAACAAAAGAAAGACTTGAAAAGCTAAAAGAGTATGAAAGAGAAACTTATAATGATGTTTTAAACAAAATTTTTTATGTATTAAACATTTCAAAAAAAGAACCCGAAAGAGCTAGAAAAGTTTTAGAAAATATTGATCGTAGAATTAAGAAAAATATAATCATGAAAAAAAGATTAAAATCAAGTTAAAATAATTATAATAAACTTGATTTAAATTTTTAATTAAATCTGGTTGATTTTCTTTTGTCCATTTACATAATCTACTTTGAATATATTTTTCATATCAATACTTACATAGTATTCTTGTTCTTCATTTGTCTTAACATGACATATCGGATTTGTGTTTGAAGGAATCCTTTCAATAACTCTTACTGGAACGCCTGATAAAACAGAAAAATTAAGATTTTCAACAATTGTGCCAAGAGTACACCAGTTAGTTTCAATAGGATTTATTGCATTTGAGTTGTCATTAAGTTCGTCTTCTTCAGTAGAAATAGTTTTCTTATTAAATAAAACAAGATAAATTCCAACTAAAATTATTACTACAATTATTGCAGCTATAATCCAAATCATTGTATTTGCTTTTTTATTTTGAGTCTTCATATTTAGCAACTAACACTGCATGTTGGTGCAGGAGTAGAACCTGAGGTATATATTCTTGAACTATTGCATCTAACTGCAGTATACTGATTAGTATTTGAGGTATATGAATAAATATCTTTTGCATTTCTAGCAGTTACATTCCCACATAGGGTAAGATTTGAAAAAGAATTACTATCTGAGTAATAAACTTGCATCATATTTGTATTTGATTTAGGCTTTGCAATATCAATATTACTAAATATATTTGATTTAGCTCTGTAAAGGTACATTGGTAAATACCCTGGAGAACCTGCATTAATATTTTTAAAACTATTCATATCTGCATAAGAAAGATAAATTACTCTTCCAAAATTATTTATGTTTATATTAGATATATTATTATAATAGGCATAATTTTCAAAAATTCCTTCTGAAAATCCATCAAGCACAATATTTGTTACAACGCTTCTGTTTGAATAAGAAAAATAAAATCCCTGTGAATAATAATCAATATAAGTAGCATTTTCCCAAGTATATTTGTTAGTACATCCGCTGAGCTCAAGATTATTAAATATTCCTCCATTTTTTAATTGTTCAAGATAAATTATAAAAGAGAAATTGGTAATTTTTCCGTTTATAACACTAATATTACTAACACTATATCTTCCATAAATTCCATACTGGCTCTGCACCATATCTTCAGAATAAAATAAGGTACAGTTATTTTGCACACAGGCTGTTGCATTTCCATAATAATTCCAACAATTATAATTTGGACTGCAACTTCCAGAGTTCCAAGAACAGTTATTACTAATGCAACTGCTTTGATTAGTGTATGAACAAGCCCAGTTTGTATCACAATTTGGATAAGGTTCAATTCTACATGTACCAACAATACTCTTATCGTTAAGATCAAGAGTAATATTTGTTCCAGTAGAAAATTCAATACAATTCGAATCTGCAGGAACATTAAGAATATTATCCGTAAGTTTGTATGCTTTATTGCTTGATCTAAGGGTCATGCAAGAATTAATGTCTCCATATCCATCACAGTTTTCATCTAGTTCATTATTTAAAATTTCAGTTGCATTTGGTCTTTGAACACTTGAAGTGTCATTACAATCATCGCCGATAGTAGAGTTTCCAAAAGGAACAGTTCCATTAAGACAATAAACCATCTGAGATCCAAACCCATATCCGTCAGAATCTATGTCAGCATACAAGCTCATATTAACCCATGCTCTATTGTTATTATCATTACAGTCTAGACCAAGACACCCTGATGAAGCATTTCCATAATGATCTCCATCAATATCAAATGTAGCATTACAAACAACAGGATTATATGTGTTTGTTGGAGGATTATTTGGATTTGTAACATTATTAGGGGCGGGTTTAGTTGAAGTTGTTATTTCAATACCTGTTGTCACATTTTTCCCATCTTTAATATAAACATAATATAGAGAAATCTTTTTTAATTTTGAAAAAGAATCTAAACGAGGATTAAGATCTGTTGATTTTATTGAATAAAACTTAGTTTCAAGTTCACCAGGATAAATAGAATAATCTTCATAAATATGAAGAAGTCCATCTGTATCTTCAAAAACTAATTTTATTCCACTAACACTAACACTTGATCCTCCTGCAGGTCTAAAAACACTAACATCTGCAGAACTTTTATCAGAAGATAAAGAATAAGCAACCTCTCCTTTTAATGCAAAAGAATCAACATCAACCTGACTAGTTGATTTTTTCATAACTCCGTTAACAACATTCCAAACAATAATAACAGCAACAAGAGATACTAAAATAATTAATACTATTGTAATTATAGAAGCTTGCGCTTTCACACTCTCTTTTTTCATAAAATAAATAATAACCTATTCTTTATAAATGTTTTTATAAAAATTTATTTTTGTTTTATATTTTAATAACACAAAAAAGAAAACCAATAAAACAATTGCTGCTATTAAAACTACAATAATAATTGTGTAATTTAATTGATCATTTGTATTACTAATTGCATTACCCTGAATTATATTACTATCTTTTTTACTATCTTTTGAATAAGATGTTCTTATATAACTAAATCCTCCGCCTCCGCCTGATTGAAAATAACTAAAAACAATATCCCATTTTGCATTTGAACCTGAATCTAAGCATATATTCTTATTAACAATACTAGGCATATTTCCTGCAAAACATTCATCTCTAAATTCATTAGAAAACCCATTAAACCATTTTTTTACACTATTGCAGCTTCCACATCCCCATTTTAATCCATCATCACCTAAAATACCTATATTTATTATAGGTCCTACTAAATCTCTTGATAAGCATACATTATTAAAAGAATCAAAACAGTCTTTTTCAATTAATCCAACTTCTGAAGGATGATTATAGTTAACAGTTTGGGAAAGAACAAAATTTATGCTCATTAACATAAAAATTATCAAAATAACATTCTTTTTTATCATAAAAGAATAAATATTCTCTTCTTTATAAATTTTTCATTAATCTAAGTCCATCAACAGAATCATTAATATTATCAGGACTTTCATTAATAATAATTATCTCTTTATTTTTCGGAATATTTTTTAAAATTTCTTTCCATTTCTCTTTCGGAGTTTTTATATGATGCCTTTCACCCTTTTCACCGTATACAATTCCAGAAAAATGACAATGCCATTCAGGATAGTTTCCAAATAGTTCATTTATTTTTTCCCAATCAATTTTTTTATCCCTTGCTTCTATGTGTGCAAAATCAATGCAAAAACTACATCCAGTCTCCTGAACAAGTCTTGAAATCTCTTCAACACTTCCAAAAACATTTATTTTTCCCATTGTCTCTGCTGCAATCTTTATTTTCCATCTATTTTGCTTTATGCTTGCCATAATATCCACAATCTCTTTTTTTATGTTTTGATAGCTTTCTTCCTTATCAATCCCACTAAAAAATCCTGCATGAAAAACAACTCTGTATGCCCCTAGTTTTTCTCCAATTTCACAGCAATCAAGAATTCTTTTCTTACTATCTTCTATTTTCTTCTTTTCTTTAGAATTAAGATTTATATAATAGGGAGCATGAATGGACAATTTTATTCCTAATCTGTTAGCAGCAAATTTGATAGCAGCTGCATCTTTATCATCATGAATATAAATTCCATAGGTAAATGCAATTTCACAAGCAGAAAGCCCAAGCTTATGATATTCTTCAAGATTTTCAACAGATTCTTTAACAGGACCAAGGCCTGCTGGCCCGAAGCGAATAGAGTGAGCTTCCTTATTATTACCAAAGTGAATTGTCATTTTATTTCTCCTTCTTTTAATATACCTATCAAACCTTGTTTAATAATTTTAGCTTTAGGTTAATCAAGGTATTTACATTAATATTTGCTCTATATCTTTTATATTGAGATTTTGGATATAATTATTCATTATTCCGAAATATTTAAATACTATTACGTATTATTACGTAATATGGTAAATGAGACAATCGGAAGAGTAAGTAAAGGAACAAAAATGGATCAGGTTTATCTTCCAAAATTAAGAGAAGGTTTAGAACTTGGAGAATATGTAGTTATAACTTCTTTAAATAATCAATTAACAAAACTAAAAAAAGAAAAACCCTTTTTGTATCATATTAAAGAGATAGAATCACTAAAACTTCAGATAATTGATAAGATTTTTTCTATAATAAATAAATCTGTGAAAGATTACAATAATATAATAATTACAGGTTCTTTTTTAGAAAAAGGTTTTTATTTTAATGATATTGACCTATTAATTATAACTGATGAAAAAATAAATGAAGATCAAATAAAAAAAGATATATGGGGTAAATTAGGTCTAAATGGGGATTTTTTGGTTCTTGATAACAAGTCTTTAATTCACGGACTAAATTCAGACCCTTTGTATTCGATGATGTTATCCAAATGCATTTCAAAAAAAAGATTAATTTATAAAATTAAAAAAGAAGTTAATTATAAACTCCTAGACCTTCATTTACTAAAGAGTAAAACTCTTTTAGATAGTTTTGAAATTCTTTCTGGAAAAGAAAAATATTACTTAACTAGAAATTTAATTTCTATTAAATTATTCTTAGAAAATAAGAAACTTTCAAATGAAATTGTAAATCATGAAATAGAAAAAGAACTTAAAGTGAGTGTAAATAATATTAAAGAAAATATTATTCAGAGCAAAGAATTTATTAAAAATTATAAAATAATTTATAATTTATTATTTGAAAAAATAATGGATGGATAAAATATGACTCAAAATAAAAATCAATTAATAGATATTCTTATAGGAAACCTTACTAATGCTATTGTTCATACAATACTAGAAAAATCAATTGATAAACAAGAATTAGTATCTAAATACAGAAATGAAGTAATAAATAGTTATTCCATTGCAAAAAGATATAGGGAAAAGATAAACCCTATTGATAGATGCCTTCCTACAGTAGATTTAAACTACATAAAAGAAAAATTAAAAACTAAAATTAAGGTTGAGCTTTGTTTAAGAATAAACAAAGGGTATCAGAATATAAATTTAGATTTAGTTGATATAGAGATAGATAATGCATTAAAATTACTGAATATAACTTAATTATTATTAAACTCTTATAGCTTATATTTATCAAGCCTATCTTATTAGCTTCATATTTTCCAAATATAGTTATTAGTATTGATAATGATTTTATATTCTTAAACTAATCTTAAATTATTTTTAATATGGAGATTTTATTAACTATTAATAAATATCGGCGAGATTGCTGAGCGCAAGCAATCGAGTAACATCCACTTTTATGTAATCACTTAATCACAATAACATTTATATAATGTTATTTTTAACAATCTGAATGGTATTTGGCTTAGAATTAAAATTAAGAAGCTGGGGCTCTGGACTTTTAGGAAAACTATCAGGACAAAGAACTCCTTCTAAAGAAGAATTAGAAAAAGCAGAAAGACAAAAATTTAGAGATTTTATTAAATCAAAATATAATATGGCTGATGATAGACTTACAAAATTAACAGAAGTTGTAGAATATGCTTATCAAACTGCTAATGGACTCAAATCTAGAGAAAAAATTCTTGCAGAAGAACAATTTTTTTCAAAAGAATACAGACAATTACAAGAATATACACAGCAAAATCCAACTAATTTTATTGCAAAATCAATTGTTGAAAGAGTTAATTCATTATATAGGGCAAATAAAGGAAAAAAATCAGTTGCAAGAATATTTAATGAATTAAAACAAAGAGAAATATTTAATGTTGGCTATGGCTATGATGCAGTAGAAAATAGATATGAATTAGGTATTAATGGAAAAACTCAAGACATAAGAAATTTAGCAGTTCTTCAAATTCAAAAACAAGTTCAATATAGAAAATTAGGAGTAACTCAAGAAGACTATAGAAAATTAAGATTACTTCCTTCTGAAACAGAAAAAATAAAAAAGAATATTATGCTTGGACTAGATTTCTATAGTCAAAAGTTCACAAGCGATCTTTTAGCACTTGGAATAAATGTTCAATATAAAGGATTTGACAGTGTTC
>JAGVIM010000209.1 GCA_020056045.1 Nanobdellota archaeon
ACTTCCTGTTGTTTCCATTTTGATAACTTGTAATAATTTTTATTTAGGATTTAATTATTTCACACTCAATTTATCACTTGGAATTGCACTCATTATTTCGTCCTTAGAAATTGGAAAATGATATTTATCTTTTATTATTTTTGAAATTTTTTCAGTAACTTGTTCTTTTGTTAAATTTCCTTGTTTTATTTCAGCAAGTTTTTCTCCTTTTGCTGTTTTTGGAACAGCTTTTAATCTACCATTCTGGATAACCAGAATAAGTTCAGGTTTTATTTTAATTGTTTTTTTTGTACCTCTAATACCGAAAGTTCCAGTTTTCATTGTTTTTAATTTGTAAATTTGATCTCCTTTAAAAATGTCAATTTCAATTAATCTTTTTCCGAGTTTCCACTGCTGTGAAAAACAACCACAAAATATTGCTGTTTCTTCTAAATCTGTTTTATTAGGACTATCTGATTGAATAACCATGAAAGGACTTCCCGGAGCAGTCGTATGCATCAGAATATAATTTGGTTTTAAAAATTCTTTAAGAACAATTTCATTTTGTTCATCTGATTTTCCACCTACAACTAAAACATTGTTAGATGTAAAAAACCATCTAAATGATTCATATTTTTTATCTAGACTTGATAATTTTTGCATGTTAAAAATTTACTTTTATTTGTTTTTAATTTTTAATCAGGACTAAAAATCCTTGATTTTTTGCATTAAACATTAAAATAATAAGAGGTTTTAAAGGTTTCGAGTTAATCTAAGTTTTTCATTGTTAGCAAAATTTATATAGTTGATTATATAGTAATAGAGTGATGAAAACCTACCTTATCTTTAATACAGAGAAATTAATTAAAAAAATTAATTCCAAAGAAGAATTTTACAAAACAAAAGTAAATGGAAATAGATTAGATATAGTCAAGAAGTATCATAATAAAAAAGGAAGTCCATTTTCTACAAATTTTCCAAAGGAAATAAAAATATCTCCGGAAGTAGTTGGCTTGATTGTTGGAGAAGGATTTATTGGTAAATCTTTTGTTTTTGCTAATTCAAATGAAAAAGCAATTGACGAAGTCTCAGATTTTTTAAAACAATTTAATATACCTCTAAAATTTTATTTAGAAATATCAGTCAAAAATAAAGATGAGGGTTATGTTAATACCGCTAAATCTTTTTGGGAGAATCATCTAAATATAAAATTAAGCAGAATTCGATTAAGAAAAGAATTTAATAGCATAACAAAATACGGAACCATACATCTTATATTAAGTAATTCTCTCTTTTCCAAATTATTAAGACAGATAATGGATATTTCAAAAATTAAAGTAGAAAAAAATAAAGATTATTCAATTAATTATCTTAAAGGAATAATTGCAGCAGAAGGAAATATTAATATAAAAAAATCAACTAAATGTGTTTATATGATAAGGATAAGTGCAAGCAAAAAAGAAGAAAGAAATCATTACAAAAGATGTTTAGAAAAAGTTGGAATCAAGATATATTGTGAAGATATGCCTACTATTTCTGCAGATGAAGGTATTAAATTAGGATGGAAAACTACTAGGGGCAGAGCTGGAGCAGTTATAATCTCTAGATGGGATAACTTTATTAAGATTTTTGAATTGGATTTATTAGATTTGCATAATGAAAAAAAAGAAAAATTTTTAAAATACTTTTTTTATAACAAATTCACAAAACAATTTTTAGAATTTGAATATTTTTTAAATAAAAGGTTTACTTTGAAGGAGGCTCAAAATTATTTTGGATTTAAAGGTAGGCACGTTGACAGAGTTTTGACATTCTATAAAAATGGATATTTAAATAGGAAAAAGGTTAATGAAGTAAAGTTTTCATACAGCTTAACTAATAAATATAAAAAACTACATAATAAATTAAAGAATGAAATTATTAAACAGGATTTACTTTAGATAACCCCACTTATCTATAGCCATTTTTAATTCTACATGATCTTTTGCATACTCTTTAAGATCAATGCCTTCAAGACTTGCATTTAATGCTTGTTTCATTGCTCTAGCACCAGCATTAACCCCCAATGGATGTGCACTAACTCCAGCTCCTGCCTGAGCAATTATATCTTTTCCCATAGATTCAATTAATTTTTTTAAAGTTCCTGGATGAATTCCTCCAGAGCAAACCGAGAACATTGGTTTAATATTAAACCAGTCTTGTTTTAGTACTCCATTCGAAGAGATTATATTTTTCTCTATTTCTTTTTCTATAATTTTAACCTCTTTTTCCTCACCTTTCATTTTTCCAAACACTGCCCCTATATGTAATTCATCTCCACCTATAAGCCTAACAATCTTTGCTACTGTTAACATACTCATTCCATGCTTAGGATTTTCAGTAAACATTCCATGACCTGCCCTGTGAATATGCAAAATTAAGTCAAGGTTTTCATTTCTTAATGTTTGAAATGCACTCCAACCAGAAACAACAACATCAATCATAGCACAATTTCCACCATTATCCTGTATAAATCTTGCTCTTTTTATCATTTCTTTTGTTTCTGCAGTTACATTTTCAACATAAATTTTTCTATCACCAGTTTCTTTTTCAACCTTATCCATTTTTTTAATTGTTTTTTTAAATCTTTCTTTGAATTTATTAAAATCTTGGTTAGTAAGATTTTCATCTGATTTTACTAAATCTAATCCTCCGCTCCATGCTCTATAAGCATATTCAGCATGCTTATCAGGGCTAAAACCAACCTTAGGCTTAACAATTGTTCCAATCAGAGGTCTGTCCTTAACTCTTATAATCTTTCTAACACCATCAATTCCTAGTTTTGGTCCCTTAAAGCTATCTATTAATTTTTTTGGAAATTCTATGTCCTCTAATCTCAAATTCTTAACAACCTTCATTCCAAATATATTACCTGCTATCCCTGATAAAATAGAAGGCATATTGCCTAGTTCAAATAATTCAATAGGATAAGCTATTTTTACTAAATTTTTATTT
Organism: Nanobdellota archaeon; assembly: GCA_020056045.1. Taxonomy (GTDB): domain Archaea; phylum Nanobdellota; class Nanobdellia; order Pacearchaeales; family GW2011-AR1; genus ARS1285. The sequence goes on from JAGVIM010000209.1 coordinate 2,974, forward strand.
ATAGAATATACTTTTGCTCCTAATCTATTAATCAATTTTTCATTCAATCCCTCTACTCGGTCCCAACTCCCTATTGAACTTTCTAAAGCCAAGTTATTTGCAGCCTCTTTAACAGAAACCTTGTTAGGTTCAACTCTAAATAAACAAACCAAATCACTTTCTTTTGGTTTGTATTTTAAATTTAAAAAATCTAGAGGTTTCATTTTAATTTTTGTTTTGATTTAATTTTTGCATATATAAAACCAATAAGGGTTCCAATTAAAAAATATATTAATAGTGAAAATAAAAATGCTATTGACATTGCTAAAAGATCATTATGAATCTCTAAAAAATATAATAATAAATAGCTGGGTAACAAAAGTAATGAAGAAATGTTAATAGGGGCACAATCCTCCATTATATATCCTTCGGGCAAGGGCTTATCTGTGCATCCAGATGAAGGAATAAAAAGAGACAAAATTAGTAAAATAATGAAAATTATTCCTGCAATTATTCCCCCCTTCAACCAACTAGGCCAATTTTTCCATCCCATTTTATTTATAAAAAATTTTATTTGCTCTTTTTTTTAGCAGGTTTCTTCTTTTTCTTTTTATCTTCACAACAACTACATCCCATTTTAAATCACCTCTTTTTATTAATCTTATTTTCTTTGTAGATCATCCAAACAGATAATAGCATTGATAAAGTTGCAATAAAAAATAAGAAATAAAGACCATCTATTGAAACTTGATAATTATTAAGTTTTGATAAATCATAAAAAACATATACAAAAAATGTTGTGAAAATACCCAATCCATAGCTTTTCTTTTTTTTAATAAATATTAATAAGCCAATTATTGCAACAACTACTTCTATTATTATGGATATATATTGTAAGTTTTCTAGTACCATTTTCACCTTTTTCTTTAATTAACTAATTAAAATAAGTTTTTAAATTCTTCTTAGACATTATTTTTGATAGATAAAAATTGGAAGTCTTATTTGTTTAAAGGAATAGGTTTCTATAAAAAAAAGATCATCAATTTGATTTTCTATTATTAGTCCTGTTGTTGTGGGTTTTTGATCATATCCAATAATTCTTTTTTCAACCATTTTTGTTGTTTTCCAATTTTGAGGGGTATTTTTTAAATAATCTAATAATGTTTGAGATTTTCTTATGTCTTCTAAAGATTTATCTATTTCAGAAGAAGATTTTTGAGTAAGTGCAGAGGTAAATACGCCCATTATCTTTCCATTAATTTCATATTCATTTGATAGCTGTTCACTTCCTGAAGAAGTTATTATGGCTCCAGGTAATTTACAAAGTTGTCCAGAGTGACAAGCATCTGCAATGATTATTCTTCCTTCCTGAGGAATCATTTGATCTAATTCTTTTGTACCTATTCCTCCCTTAAGAACTTTTTGAGAATTATCTCCTATTTTTTCTGTAACAACATCAGTCGGAGCAAGATAAAAATCATTTTTATTGTCAATAATTCCATGCCCAGAATAATAAAAAAGTATTTTTTTATTAGGATTATTTTGTTCAACTTGTTTTATTTTTTCAGTTATTTCTTCTTTTGTTGGAGAATAAAGCTTTTCAATATTTCCTTTAAATCCATTGTCAATTAAAAATTCTTCCATAGCATTAACACTGTTTGAAGATCCCTGAAGTTTAGGTATTTCTTTATCAATATAATTGTCAACCCCAACTAAAACTGCAACATAATCATTTCCTTTAGTTTTTTCAACAATTGCCCTAGCAACAATTGCTTCATTGGAAATTTTAATTTCTTCTTGCGAGCGACTTGTACCTATTTGACTTTGATCCCATTTTTTATTTATTGTTTGAATAAATATTTGAGGATTTTTTTCATCATTTAAATTTAGTGCAGAAATTGTTTCTTTGGATATTCCAATTCCCTGAAAATTTGAAATATCTCCCTCAACATTAAAAGAATTTTTTGAAAACTTTAGAATAGTTTCAGAACCCAACATTTCATTAGAATATTTTAAATTAATTTTACTATTATCAGTAATAATATCGGTTTTAATATTTTTAATAAAAAAATCTCCAGATTCTATTTTAGAAAGTTCTATATTAATTTGATTATCCTTATTTGAAAATACTTTTAAATTTCCATTAGAATCCTTATATATTGAACTGATTTTTTCAACAGATCTTTTTAATAAATCAGTATTAGTATTCATTAGATCAGATATGCTTTCTTTATCATAGTAATCTAATTTATTTTTAGTGTTAAATGACCATTTATTGTTTCCTTCGTAGGAGGTTATTTTTGTTTTTTCTTCTATTATTAAATGATTTTTATCTTGAGAGTTTGTAGTAATTTTTCCAGATACTTCATAGGAAGTTTTTTCTTCTTCATTTTCTATTTTAGATATTTTAAATTCTCCGGTTATAGAAGAATATTTTCCATTCAAATTAATATTTATATCTTTTTCAAAAGAAGATTTAACTTTTCCATTTTCATCTTGAAAATATCCATTTTTATTAATAATTATATCTATGCTGTTTTTATTGGATTTTAATTCTCCGGAAGCAATTTTTTGCCCTGTTTTAAGTATTAATGCTCCATTTTTTGTTATTTTTGCTTCAGGATATTTATTTACTTCAAATTTTGTTGATTCTTTCCCATTTGTTTCAATTATTTTTCCATCATAACTTTTAATTTCAGAACCTACTTCACTATCAATTTTATATAATCCTAGCCATTTTTCTTTAATTGCAGGATTATTATTTATAATCTTAATATCTTTTTTTAATCTATTTTCAAAAAATTCTAAAACCTTTGGATTGTTTAGAACTTTAACCTCTTTATTTATTGTAGATATCAGCTGATCATTGTTTAGATTATTAATTATATCTGGATTTTTTTCTAAGTCTTCTTTAGTACAATCAGGAGGACATTCTGCAATAATTAATGGTAAAACTAGAATTAATATTATTAGCAAAATCACTATTATTTTTTTCATTTTTTCCAGTTATATTTATTTATGAATGTATAAATGAAAGGCTTTTCACTGTTTTTATCAAATACTAAACTAATTAATACTTCGTTTTCATTAATATTAATTGTTTCAAAATTAAAATTATTTTTATAGGCCAAGTCTGTTATAAATCCTAAATGTAAAGAATTTTCATCATTTTTTTGCTCTTCTATAATTTGTTTTACAAAATCATATCTTTCATAAAAATTTAAATCAACAGTTTTACTAAAATCTTTAAATTCTAAAGTAAAGTTTTCTTTTTTAATTGTTAAGGGATATTTTAGTTTAAAGTTGACATTTTTGTCTATAATTTCTACTTCTCCAGAGATTTTACTTTTGTCTAAATTAAATCCATTTTTTTTAAAAATTTCAAGATTATCAATACACCTCGGAAGCATATCTTTTATATATTTCATAATTTCTAGCTCAATTGTTTCTTTTGAGGGTACTTTATCTTTTCCAGAATCCCAATAAATTGGTATCTGAATAAAAGAATAATTCTCCTTCGGATCTGGAACATCATAATATCCCCCTTGCAACGCAGCAAAATAAATACTATCTTCTGCAACAGAATTAACACAAGATTGGATAGAATTGTAAATATTTTGTTGGTCAGGAGTTATATTTTTATTCTCAGGTTTAAAAATAAACATAGCAATTATTATGCCTATAATAACTAATACCAAAACAATAAATACCGAGATTTGCGAGCGTTTAGATATTGACAAAATATTTGTCTTAATAACAATGTCTGAACGCGAGGTGCCTCTTTTTAACATACTAATAATAATTTTAGGCTCTTAATAAATTTTTATATCACAAAATCCCTTAGATTTCAAAACACACTTTTGGTGTGGATTTTGTGAGACAGAGTTAAAAACAAAGTAAAAGCTTTTCATATCTAAAATCAATTGTTTTTTGCTCTGTATATCTAATCCTCAAGACATGCAGGTAGACTCTTACATTCTTTGTGATATCTTATACATTCGCAACAAATCCCTCTTCTCTCACAATTCTCATCATCACAAGGACAATCTTGCTGGTTTTCAAATTTATTTACACAATCTCGTTTCATTTTAATAATAAGAATAAATAGTTTAAAAATTATTTGTTAATAAAGAATTAAGTATTCAATCCTCTAACTAAATCATACATCCGGGCTTTAATATTTATATCAAAGATATATCCCCAAGTAGGAGTTGGTGTTTCAAAATTAAATAAATAAGTCTCATCATCTCTTAAACCTTCTAAAATTTTATTTTTTAATTCCAGTGCCTCAATATCCATAGTTCTTGTCTCCAATCCACTTGCATTTTTAAGCCATCTTGTTGTCTCTATATATTTGGGCCTTATATAAACAACAATTGCCTTCTTTTCATTAAATGTGCTAATTCCAATATCAATGCTCGATGACTCTACAATATCAAGTCCAATAGAATCAGGATCTTTTAGTTTTCCTAGTTCTGGTTTTGTCTGAGTTTTTGGAGTATCCATAAAAAATCTTATAATAAATGCTTTTTAAGAATTTATATAGTTAAAATGTTAAAATCATTCTTTGCTAATTTACTTATAATTAATCATAAGAATAATTATTGTATATCCAATTGAGAATATTCCAATTAATAAAATTAACCAAAGAACCCAATTTATTTTTAATTTAAATTTTTTTCTTGATTTTCTCAAAGGCAATTCAGGTTCAAACTTAGATAATCCAGGATTAAATTTCATAGGTAACTGAATTTCTATTTTATTTTTTGATTTGTTTTTCATTTTCCGAAATTTAACCTCTTTAAATGAGGATTTGAAAATTATTTTGAATTTTCATTTTAATTTTTTTAATACCTCTTTAATATCTGCTGAAATCATAGCCCATTCTTGTATTTCTTCAAAACCTAGAGATTTATACCAATCTAAGGGATATTTATCTTTAAATGTGTAAGTATCCCATCTTACTACATTATATTTTTTTATAGCATACTCAAACATAAACTTTGAAAGTTTTGTTCCAATCCCCTTTTTCTGATAATCTGGATGTACAAAAATTTCACCATCAACTAAATGATTTCCATCCCACCAAGGTTTAACTCCTACAAAGAAAGCTCCAACAATTTTTTTATCATATTCAGCTAAAAAAGCAAGGTCAGGTTCTCTTTTTAGCCAATATTTTAACATTGTATAAGCTGAATCCTTTGTCCATTTTTCTCCTATATCAAAAACTTCTGGAGAATAAATTTTATTATATATTTCTGCAAGTTTGTCCAAATCTTTATTTTCTATCTTACGAATTTTTAGTGCCATTTTAAAACAATGAACTAATTAACATTATAAATAATCCTACTAAGGATCCAATTATGGTAATTCTGCTCCAATTTATATAATTATTATATTTTTTGTCTTTTGGATGCGAATTATGGATAATTTCACTTAGATAAACTGTATTAACTGAATCATTATTAAAAACCCGCTTTAACTTTCCATATTCTGAAGGATATTTTTTCTTTGAATACTTAACTAATTTTAACGAAATTATAAAATGCAAAATAAAAAAAATTATCATACAGATTAGAGATATATAAAATATTATATTCATTTTAAATCTTTGAAACCTTCATACCCTCTTTACTATCTGCAATATTAAAACCAAGTTTATTGATTTTATCACGAAGATCATCTGATTTTTTAAAATCTTTATTTTTTCTTGCCTTTTCTCTTTCTTCAACTAATTTTTTAACTTCTGCAGGAATTTCTATTTTTTCTTTTTCAAGTAATTTAAGTCCCAATACTAAATCCATTTTTTCAATTGTTTTTATTTTTCCATCTGCTTTTTCATCTCTTAATAATTTCCATAAAACTGCAAGAGCAGATGGCATATCTAAATCATTATTAATTGCCTTTTCAAATTCTTTTAAATACTTATCATTGGCTATTTTGGAATTCTCATTATTACTCTCTAATAATGAGCTTATTATCCTTTTTATTCTTTGCAATGAATTCTTAGCAGAATCTAAACTATCTAATGTAAAACTTAATTGAGTTCTATAATTTGCTGTTAAACAAAAATATCTGTAATCTAATGGAGAATAACATTTTTCTTCTAGTTCAGAGATTGTAAATAATCCGCCCTTACTCTTAGAAACTTTTTCACCTTTAAATGTTAAAAAAGCTCCATGCAACCAATATTTTACCCAATGTTTTTTTTCAAATGCACATTCACTCTGTGCAATTTCATTTGTATGGTGTATTGGAATATGATCTTCTCCACCAGTATGAATATCAAATTGTTCTCCTAAATATTTTGAACTCATTGCAGAACATTCAATATGCCAACCTGGAAAACCAACACCCCAGGGACTTTTCCATTCTTGCTGTCTTTTTCCAGGATTTTCTGAAAATTTCCATAATGCAAAATCAGTTTTATTTTTCTTATCTCCAATTTCAATTCTTTTTCCACCTTCAAGTCCCTGAACATTCAACAGAGCTAATTTTCCATAATCTTTAAATTTAGAAGTATCAAAATAAATTCCATCAGTTGTTTTGTAAGTATATCCTTTTTCTTCAAGCTTTTTTATTAATTCAATTTGTTCTTTTATATGTTCTGTAGCCTTACACCAGACATCAGGTTCAATAATATTTAATTTCTTAAAATCATCTCTAAAGATTCCCCAATAATAGTTTGCAATATCTTCTGCTTTTTTACCTTCTTTTTCTGCTGCCTTTTCCATTTTATCTTCACCAGAATCAGCATCAGAAGTCAAATGTCCAACATCAGTTACATTCATCACATGTTTGACCTTATATTGATTATAAATAAGAACTCTTTTTAAGATATCTGCAAAAATATAACTTCTAAGGTTTCCAATATGCTGATACCAATAAACAGTTGGACCACAAGTATAAATTCCAACTTCTTTATCTTTTATTGGTTTAAATATCTCTTTTTTTCTTCCAAGTGTATTATAAAGTTTTAAACTCATATAAAGAAATAATAAATAGAATATAAAAGAGTTTCTATCTTGCTTTGATAACTACTGCAACCCTATCTGAAACATATAATGCAGAACCTGTTCCCAAGTATATTGTAACTACATAAGGAATTGTACATGCAGGAGCACTATCTGGAACAGTAAATGTAATTAAAATTGGTTCTTCCATAATTGAACTTTTTGGTATTGAAAATTGTCCTTTACCAATATCTAACCAATTATCTGCTTCTTTCTTTGTAAGTCCACCACATTTTTTAGTTATTTCAAAACCCTGATCAACTTCTACTTTATAGGAATATTTTTGATCTTGGAAATCTAAGTTTCTAACTGAAAATGCAAATCCAGATCCTTGAGATCTTTTTTTAATTTCAACAGATCTTGAAGATGGATATATAACTAATTTTTTAGTTTCATCAGCAAACATTTTAGCAATAGAATCTTTTACTCCCTTACTCAAATCATTAATTGCCTCATTACTTGTACTAAAAATATTTTTTACAAGAACAATTCCCATAATTAACATCATCATAGCTAAAACTAAGATAACAATCGTACTCATAGAAAGCTCCATAGCAGCTCTTTTTTTTACCATCTTTTTATAATCTAACTTAGTTTTTTTCTTACCCAAGTTTCTTTTCTTTCTAAAAAAAGAAAGCTGTACTTATAAATCTTGCTAAATTCTTATTTTTGTAATTTTTAAAGCTTTTTCTTGAGAAAATGAACGCTTAACGAAATACTAGAGTTGCCGACTTTTGCTTATAAATACATTTTAAGTTTGCTCCTAAAAATGCAATTTTTACTCGAAGTTATATGCTCAAAAAT
>JAGVIM010000231.1 GCA_020056045.1 Nanobdellota archaeon
AAATTACATACCAAATTTGAAGATTAAATTTTCTTTGAAGAGAAGAATATATTTTTGTTTCTTTTTCATCTATACAAAAATTTTTGTAATTAAGATCTATTTTTTTATTTTTAATATCTACAAAAATAAAACCAAAATTTTGAAGTAAAATCATAAAGTCAGGTCTTTTACCTGAAATATCTTCGCTAAATGCCTGAGAAAAAGTTTCAGAGTCTTGTTGGATATATAAATAAGGTATTTTATGTTTATCTAACCATTCTTTAAATTTTAATTCTGCTTTATCACCACTCTTTATATCACCATTATCCATTGTGTATATAATATATTCATATTTAATAAATTATTCATTTATAACAAAAGATTTATATTTAGTTAATCAATAGTGATAACTATGAAAAAGTGGTTGAAAATAATAATTGTAATAATATTTTTAATAGCATTAGGTTTTTTAATTGGATTAATAACTCCTAATGGAGGCACTAGTACTCTTCTAGATTGTCCTTGTAGTTATGTTGGACTTCAGAGTATGGGATCATCTGATACTAATTACAGTTTTTCTGGAGAGAAACCTTGCAACTCTGTTTCTTCTTACGATACTATTTTTTCATTGGTAATTTTTAGTATTACTAAGGGGGGAAGAGGAAAAGAAATAATAATCTGTCAAGATGGAAAACAAATTGGAGAAAGAGATGATATTGATAAATCATCAATAAAATATAAATGGGGTTTTTATAATCCACTAAACTTTTTTATAAACCTCTTTCGAGGTATAGGAAATATTTTTGAATTCTTATTAATGTTTGGTTTTATTGTTATATTAATTCTAATTGTCTTGTTTATTATGACAAATAAGGTTTAATTGAAATATTCATTTATAACAATCCTTATAAACAAAAATAATTTAATTAGGTTCTAAGAGGTGGATGAACAGGCTAAATTTATCCACAATCAGAAATTTTTTTGATTGTTGATTACTTCGAGGAGTTTGCCTTCCTCGTTCACCTCTTTTTATTTCCAAAGAAGTTTATTAATTTTTATTAAAATTTTATTTTTGCTTTTTCTAATCTTTCCTGACTCAAGTATCCAAAATAAAAGGCCTGTATTGGAATAAAAGAGCCAATGAGCAATATAAGTGTAAATAAAACCATATTTAAAATTTAAAATTAAAAACGGAAATAAAAACGAAGAACATAAACCTGCTAAAAGAATAAAATATCCAAAAAAATCCTTTTGGAGTTTTATTACAGGAAGATGACCAAACCCAAATAAAATTACAAAAATAATGGTTATAAAAAATAAATTAAGCCCTGATTCTGCTAAAATAAAAACCAGAGAAATTATTAAAATTTGCTGATATAGAATTTCAAACGATTTAGAAAGAAGATACTTATAATCCATCATTAAATAAGAAACATGGGAGTATTTTGCCAAAAATTCAAGAGGTTTTTTTACAAACTTATTTGAAAAAAAATAAGTTAAGAAAATTATCAGGAATAAGATTAATATTAAAACCAGTGAAAGAATAGTAAGTCTTTTTGAAAGATCCTCCATAATTTTTCTAAAAATAAAAATTAATATTAAAGAAATTAAGAAAAAATATATTGAAATTAAAATATAATTTTTTATATAATTTCTTTTCGGAAGCAAAAAAAGCCCTGTCCAACTTAAAACCCAGCAGAATATCCAAATTAACAAATAAAAATAAGGTAAATTTTCTAGCATTTTTTCTCCAAAGTTCTCAAACAACTTAAAATAGATAAATGTTTGGATATTTTATAAAATCATGCTGCTATCTCTACATGATCTGCTTTAATTTCTAGATCACTTGTGTTACCCACTATAACATCATTAATATGATCTGCAACACAAAGAAATTTTGTTTTTCCATTTTCATATCTGGCAAAAACAGTTACTGAACCTAGATTTAAAGGATCTCCAAAAACTTCTTCAACATTATAGTTCATTTTTCTAACTGGATCAAAAAATAATTCTCCGTTTACTCCGGAATAAAGTCTTTCAATTAAAGTCATTCCCCCTTCTTCTGACATAATGATTTAAAAGATTAATCTGTATTTAAATTCTTATTATATCATTTATTTACTTACTATACTAACAGAAAAGTTTAAAACATCTTATTATCTTAGTTTTAGGTGAGTGAGATAGTCAACTACGGGACTTGTCATTAAATTGACGAGCTTTAAAAATATGAAAGCTAGTTCTGAGGAAGGTCTGCCCATCAAAATAGATTATCAAGTGAAAGCTTGATTGCTGCGAAGCAAAGCTCTGTTACAGAAACGACACAGCTATATCTGAGTAATGAACCCTGCGGGAAACTTTGAAGATATAGAATTGATGAAACGAACACCTTAATCGATGCAAGGATAAGTTAAACTACGTCCGCATAGTCAGATGTTGACATAATCTATTCCAGGAGAAATAAAAAATCTTTTTTAGATGAAGAAGATTTTTTAAGCCTCCAACTTGGAAATAAGAAATTAAAACCAAGTTGAAGCAATCCAAAGAAGATTAACAAAAGGTGGCCTATTTCTCACTCACATTTTTTTCTTTAAAAATTTTGGAGAATAAATTCAACCAAAATTTTATTAATATTAATTAATGTATAAATTAAACAAGCGAAACTTCTGATTCATAATAATAAAAAATCAAGCAGCAGAATAACCTATAAATATAGGTCTTTCAAATCTTTCAACCATCTTTACTAAAAAAGGTTTTAATCCATATATTTTACAACCATATTGATATGCATCTCCAAAAGTATCCCAACAACTAAATTCATCGCCAACTCTTCCTACTGCAAATCTTCCTTTATCTGTTCCTAAAAGTCTTGGAAGTTGTACTTCAAATGCTTTTAAATTTTCTTCTAAATCATTCATTTAATTGTTAATTCTTTAACCTTAATAAATATTTTTATTATTAATAACAAGTTTTAATAACACAACCCTTTTGAGACAAAAGGCTTGACCCAAAAATTAACTTTTGATGCCAAAAGTTAAGTCAAAAGCAAACCCTCGAATAATACAAAAGGCTTGACCCAAAACCAACATCTTTAAATAAGTAATTTTTATATTAATCATATGTGGGGGAGTAGCTCATTGGGAGAGCACTACGCTGAAGACGTAGGTGTAGCGTGTTCGATTCACGCCTTCCCCATTTTATAAAAGAAAGTGAGGGGTTAAATATGACAAAAAAGTCACTTGAAGAAATCGGAAAGAATTTATTAAAATTAGCAGATATAAAAATTAATGGAAACAGACCTTGGGATATCCAAGTTAAAAATCCTAAATTCTACGAAAGAGTTGTTAAAGATGGATCAATAGGTCTCGGAGAGTCTTACATGGATAGATGGTGGGATTGTCAAGCTCTTGATCAATTTTTTGATAAACTATTAAGTGCAAATTTAAATGAAAGAATAAAAGAGCATTTAAGTTTAAAGATAAAAATGAATGTTGCAATGAAATTTATAATTTATAAATTAACTAATTCTCAAAATATACGAAAATCAAAAAAAGTTGCAGAACAACATTATAACCTGGGAAATGATTTCTATTTTAATATGTTGGATAAAGAATTTATGCAATATACTTGTGGATATTGGAAAGACTCTGAAAATTTACAACAGGCACAGATAAACAAATTAAACTTAATATGTAGAAAACTTCACCTTCAAAAAAAAACTGAAAAAAATAAAAATAAAATCCTGGAATTAGGTAGTGGCTTTGGAGGATTTGCATTGTTTGCAGCAAAAAATTATAATTGTGAAATTACTTCATATAATATTTCAAAAGAACAAATTGATTATGCCAGGGAAAAAAGTAAGAACTTACCTATTAAAATAATAGAGTCTGATTACCGTAAAGCATTAAATCCAAAAAATAAAAACCTTTTTGATAGAATTGTTTCAATTGGAATGATGGAACATGTTGGTCCAAAAAATTATAAAAAATTTATGAAACTAGCAAATTATTGTTTAAAAGATAAAGGATTATTTTTAGTTCATACTATTGGAAGTATTAAGACACATAATCTTTCTGATCCTTGGATAATAAAATATATTTTTCCTGGAGGACATTTACCTTCTGCATCTCAAATAACAAAAGCAGGAGAACCTTATTTTCATTTAGAAGATGTGCAAAACTTTGGTCATTACTATGATCAAACTTTAATGGCTTGGTTTGAGAACTTTGATAAAAATTGGCCAAAATTTAAAGATCAATATGATGAAAAATTTTACAGAATGTGGAAATATTATCTTCTTTCATGCGCAGGAGCTTTTCGTTCAGGAAATGTATGCCTTTTTCAATTTGTTTTTTCAAAAAGAAATTTTGGAAAAACTTATGAAGGGATAAGATAATTCATGGTATCCTATGAAATAAAAAAATCAATACTTTTACAGGACTTTCAAAAAAAGAAAGGGACAGGAATAATCGCCCTTGATAAAAAAACATCTAATTTATTTAGATCTAGACAAAATATAAAAAAGACAAGACTAGATGTTAAAAATTTTAATCAGGTTATTTATATAGATTCTAATAATTTAACTGCAGAAGTAGAGGGAATGACTACTTTTGAAACACTTGTTAATGAAACTCTAAAATATGGTCTACTTCCACCTGTTGTTCCTCAATTAAAAATGATAACCTTAGGTGGAGCTATTTCTGGAATAGGAATAGAAGCATCTTCTTTTAAGTATGGACTAGTTCATGAAACTGTTCTTGAGATGGAAGTCCTATTGGGTGATGGGAGAATTATTACATGTACTCCAAATAATGAACATAAATCTTTATTTTTTAGTCTTCCAAATTCCTATGGAACATTAGGATATATATTAAAAGTTAAAATTAAATTAATTAAAGCTAAACGATTTGTAGAAATAAATCATAAAAAATATGATAATCCTAGAGATTATTTTAAAGATATAAACTCACTATGTGATAATAAGAAATATGATTTTATTGATGGTGTTGTTTTTAATGAAAAAGAAATGTATATTTCTCTTGGAAAATTTAAAGACCAAGTTCCTTATAAAAGTAATTACAAATATATGAAAATTTATTATAAATCCCTGAAGAAAAATAAAACTGATTATCTAACAACTTCAGATTTTATATGGAGATGGGATTCTGATTGGTTCTGGACTTCAAACGTTTTTTATATGCAGAATTTTATTCCAAGATTATTATTTGGAAAATTTATGTTAAACTCAAAGGCTTATCTTGCTGTAAAAAGATTTAATGAAAAATATAGGTTAACTAATAAAATTCATGAGTTATATTCTTTTTTTAATAAAAAAGATAAAATAAAAAAAGAACCAGTAATACAAGATGTTGGAATACCTATTGAAAATTGTGAAAAATTTTTAGAATTTTTTAATAAAGAAATAAAAATAAAACCAATTTGGATATGTCCAACTAAAATTTATAATAATAAACAAACTTTTCCGCTTTTTGATATAATTCCAAATAAACTCTATATTGATTTTGGTTTTTGGGATTCTATAAAATCAGACAAACCAGAAGGTTATTATAATAAAAAAATTGAACAAATAGTCGAAAAACTAAATGGGGAAAAATCATTATATTCTGATTCATTTTATGAAAAAAATAATTTCTGGAAAATATATAATGGAAAAATTTATTTTAAAATAAAAAATAAATATGATCCAAATTCTGTTTTTTTAGATCTTTATAATAAGTGTGTTTTAAAAATCTGATGATTTTTAAACCCATTCAAATCTTACGATTTGAAGTTTTTGAAAAAGTAAGTATTAATTAGATTAACCTCCAAAAAATAAACTTTTAATGAAAAATCTTAATAACCAAATATTTCCTAAAATTAAATTAACAAAAAGAATTAATAACATTAATACCCCAATTATTTTTAGTAAATTTAAGAACATATCAAACCAGGTTTTTTTTCTAATTTTGGGTTTTCTAAAAACATTTCCAATAACATCACTTATATCATCGGAAATTTCTGTTTTCATTTTTTCCCTACTTTCTTTTCTTTTTCTATCCTCAATATCATCTATTGTTTTAAATGCCATGAAATAATTAGGAATTGGGAGGATTTAAAATTTACTATTTCAGTTGAGTTGCCGAAAATCCCTTTTAAATAAACTGAACTTACTATAATTTGTTCGCCTTTGGCTCATTTATTTTAGCTCTTTTGTTTCGGTGCTCAACAAACTCGCTGATATTTATTAGTAATATCAATGAAAATTAGCGAAAAAATTGAGCAAGAGAAATTTTTGAGCATATAACTTCGAGTAAAAATTGCATTTTTAGGAGCAAACTTAAAATGTATTTATAAGCAAAAGTCGG
>JAGVIM010000158.1 GCA_020056045.1 Nanobdellota archaeon
AGAAACAAAACCTATTGATAATAAACTAATACTAACCAGAACTAAAATTGTAATTAATAACTTATTACCCACACTCTTTTTCATTCATTAACTAAAATTTTAATCTTTATAAATGTTTTTAAAAATAAATTAAAAATATTTTTATTTTTTCTTTGTCTTCTTAGAATTTTTTTATTTTTTCTTAGATTTCTTTTTTACAGGTTTTTCTTTTTTCTTGGTTTCTTTATCTTCAGTAATAGAAATACTTTCTTTAAAATTTGGATTTAATTCCTTAAGCCTATTAATTAAATTTTCTCTTTCCAATGTAAGTCCTTTTGTTACTTCATCAAATCTATGTAATTTAAATGATAGATCTGATATAACAGATCCAAGTTCAAGATTATTAATTTTTATTTCTTCAGGATCGATTATTTCAACATGTGAAGGAAGCATATTTAATGTAATTGCAAAAATAAGTCCGATGTTATCAACTTCAACCTCAACTTCTGCAAAAGTTGTAAATAAATCATTTTGACTTTTTTCAACAGTTTTTGGTTCATGAATTTTTTTTGAAACTATTCTAACTCCATTTTGGTTATTTAGAGTATTAGTAAAATTATCAAGAGCCTCTTTAATATATTCAGCAGGCCTTCCCATAATTTCAAAAATAAAAACTGCTCTTATTTTTTCTTTTGCCATATTTATAATTAAAATTCAGGGTTTTTATACTTTATTATTATATTATAATAATTAGCTTTCTGAAATAAAATAAAAACTTTTCTGAATTTATAATTAGTTTAATATTAATTTAGCTATGGATGATATGCTTAATAGATTATGAAATGCTTACATAACACTCATTAATATTGAAGATACCAATAAAGTAAGGGGAAAATTGGCTATCTGCAAGGCGACAATTTTTCTGATAATAGCCTCAGAAAACGAAACTATTATATAAATTAAAATATTAGTCTTAATAATTTATTCAACCTATTCTCACTTAATTTTTTGTTTTTGCTCAAAGATTTCACTGATTTTATTATTAATAAATATTAAATAGATATTAAATAGATATTATATGGGTATCTAAATTTTCCTTATTTTTCTTCAGGCATATTTGAAAAATCAAATTCATAATCTTCAGGATTGCAATCTTTAACATCATTTCCACTTGAAAAAAATTGTGAAAATCTTTTTCCCTTTTGTCTTGCAATTTTAGTACTAACGACCCAATTTTTTCCAGAATCTTCTAAATCATTAGGATTTAGAAAAAACCATCCAAGTCTGTTAAATCTAACTCCGATTACAGGAGTTAATCCAAAAATTTCAGAAAAAACAATAAAACTATTCATTTGTTCTTTTGAAATATATTTAGAAGTTTTTTTAGTAGACTTAGCTTCAATGCAATATTTTGAACCAGGTTTTCCAGCAATTAAATCACAATCAGCATTTTCCATTGTCCCACTTCCAGCTACTCTTACAGCTCTAAAATGATTATCTACAAACATTTGGAATAGTTCTCTTTCAGCTTTCGAACCTTTAGATTTGTTATTTGGCATTTTCTTGAACCTCTTTTTAATAAAATTACCTCTATATCTAATTTTAAACAATTTACTTTAAAAATATTTATATCTCTGAAATTTATCTAATATTTAAGAATTTTTGTTTATGAAAATTAAATATTTAAATCTATTCTATGATTAAATAAAAAATAGTTTCTATTCTCTATAACTTAAAGTCTTTGTTAAATTAAAATTAGTTCAGACTTTAAGGGACAGAGAATGAGAATCATTCTCTGTATCTATTGATTATTATTCCAACTGCAACAACTATTAATATTACTGGAATCCAAGGTATTTTAATTGCTAAATAACCCATATCATTAATTAACCAGATTACAGCAAGAATTAACAATACAACTGCCAGTGTTGGAAATTTTGGTTTGTTTTTTCTAAACAATGCCATTTTTACCTCCTATATAATTTTCTTTAAAATAAATATAAATTACAGCAGCAATTGCTCCAAGTGTGTTAAATACAATATCTAAAAGATTATTATAATATCCTCCAACTCCTGTATCTTTAATTATAATAATTGCAATAAACTCAAGAATTTCATTTAAAGCACCGATTCCCATTCCAATAAAAACAAGAATAACTGAAATTGCTAACCAATTAAATTTTTCTTTTAAATAAGGCCTTAATATATAAAACATAAGAATTGTTACAAAAACATAACAATAAAAATGTGCAAACTGATCAAATTTTAATATTCTAAATTCAGATTGTATTGGAGAATTATATAAATTAATAATCATTAAAGCATATAACTTTGTTCCATAAATGTAAATACTTCCTCCGGCCATATGAATAAGCCCCCAAACACTTATTCCTGTTAAAACCCCTGAAGTTAAATTATATTTTAAATGTAGAAATATCATTAAACCTAAAATTAAAAATAAAATAATAACATAACTTAAAAATTCATAATTTTTAGTTATCAAATAATAAATTCCAAATATGATTATATAAGCTATTGTTGCAATTAAAAGAAAAATTTGATATTTTGTTATTTTTGTTTTCATCTTACCTCTTTTTTTTAATAATTTAATTACAAATCTCTAGCAAGCAAAGTCTTTCTCTGATTTGCCTTTGCTCTTTTTATTCCAATGACTAACATTTCCTCAATCTTTTTTTCAAGTTCTTTTTCAACTTCTTCCGCAACACTTGTTATAGATCCTTCTGGATCTAACTTTTTAACTGTTTCTCTTATTTTTGATTTGTTGATTAAAGTCATCTTAGCAACTTAAAAACCCATTTGTAATTCCTTTAATAATTCCTTGAACAAGCAGTTCAATCTTATTTAAAAATGTTTTTTTATTTATTATAACAATATGGGCCCCATCTAAAACATAAATTCCAGTAGAATTTGTTATTCGATATTTTATTTCTATAACATAAGGAATAGTGCATGCGGGAGCATTATTAGGAACAGTAAATGTAACTAATACAGGTTCTTCTATAATTGAATTTCTAGGTATTTTAACTACTCCTTGACTCTCATCTATCCAATTGTTTGCCTCTTTTTTATAAAGCCCATTACATTTAGTTTCTATTTGAAAATTAGGATCAACTTCAATATTATAATAATATTCAGCATCATTATTATAAAAATTTCTTATAGAAAATGCAAATCCTGATCCTTTACTTCCTTTTTCAAACTCAATAATTTTTGAAGGAGGGTATATAATTAATTTTTTATTTTCATCACTAAAAAGTCTACTAATATCATTTTTAACTTTATCATCTATTTTTGTTGTAGCATAAGATATTGATTGGCTACATTTCATAATTATTCCTATCCTAAGTAATAATAATATAATAACAACCACAATTCCAATAACAATCCACCATCTTTTTTTCATTTTTATAAAATTACCTCTTTTTCTTTTCTTCTTTTTTCAATTCTTTCTTAATTTCTGCCTTTGAATTTTCTTCTTTTATTTCTACTATTTTTGAATCTTCAACATCTGCATCTTTTGAATTCTCATCTATCTTGGAATCTTCAACATCATTTGATGTTGAACTTATTGTCCTCATAAAAGGAAAAAATAAAACATCCCTTATTGATTCTTGTTTTGTAAGTAACATTACCATTCTATCAATTCCTAGACCCAACCCACCTGTTGGAGGCATTCCAACTTCAATTGCATTAATAAAATCCTCATCAAGAGGATTAGCTTCTTCATCTCCTTTAGTTAGAGCATTTTGCTGTCCTTCAAGTAAACTTCTTTGCAAAATGGGATCATTTAATTCAGAATATGCATTTCCAAGTTCCATATTCATGCAAAAAGGTTCAAATCTTTCAATCAGTCTGCATAGCTTATCATTTCTATGTAATTTACATAAAGGAGTTGATTCTAAAGGATGATCTATAATAAAAGTAGGTTGCTCAATTTTTTCTTCACAAAAATCTTCAAAAATAGCTTGCACAGCTTGACCCCAACTAAGACTATCTTTTTTTACCATACACTCTAATTTTTTTTCACAAACAAATTTTACTAAATCATCTCTTGTCATTTTTTCAACATCAATTTCAACCCATTTTTTAATTGCAGCAGCCATAGTCATTCTTTTCCAAGGTCTCTTAAAATCAATAACCTTTCCCTTGAATTCAACTTTTGTTGTTCCATTAACTTTTTTACAACAATACTCATAAATTTCTTCAAACAAATCCATCATATCATTATAATCTGCAAAGGCCTGATAAATTTCCATATTTGTAAATTCAGGATTATGGCTTCTGTCAATTCCCTCATTTCTAAAGCATCTCGCCATTGTAAATATTTTATCATAGCCTCCAACAATTAATCTTTTTAAGAATAATTCAGGAGAAATAGCAAGATACAAATCCATATCAAGTGCATTTAAATGAGTCTTGAATGGTTTTGCTTTTGCTCCACCATAGGTAGTATTAAGATAAGGAGTTTCAACTTCAGTAAATCCTTTTTTCTTTAATATTTCTCTAATTGACTCAAATATTAAAGCTCTTTTTTCAAAAACCTGTTTTGTTTCAGGATTCATTATTAAATCTAAATATCTTTTTCTATATCTTTCTTCTTTATCAGAAAGTCCATGCCATTTTTCAGGAAGAGGTAAAATAGATTTAGAAAGCATCTTAACTTCTTTAACAAGAATAGAAATTTCTCCTGTTTTTGTTTTCATTATTATTCCTTCACATCCAATAATGTCTCCAAGATCAACATATTTTTTAAACAAATCAAAA
>JAGVIM010000188.1 GCA_020056045.1 Nanobdellota archaeon
GGCCATACTGCAATCATTATTTTTGCTTTTTTAGATATATAATATTGATTACTGCCTTCCTCTTCATTATAAAAATGAATTCCAAATTCAGGAACTTCTAAATAAACATAATATTTTCCATCCTTTGTTTTAAATCCAAAATCTCCTTCAGAATATTCATTCAATCCTCTAAATAACTTAAGTTCTCCTGCTTTTTCTTCAAGTGTTCTTCTTAATTCATCTTCTGAAAAATGTCTTTGCAAAGCATTTGTTCTTAATCTTTTTGATAATTCTCCTAAATATCTTAATTCTAAATTAGCTGCAGATAATGTTATATTATCTACTTTTTCTTCTGCAAATTTTAAATCACTTTCTTGATAAGATTGATGAGTCCCATCTTCAAAATTAACATTTACCCATTTTCCACTGCCATTATCTCCTGCACTTCCAAATTCTCCTTGCATTATTCCAATAGCATTAGTATTATCTTCATATCTAGTGCCTTTTCTTATTCTAACCTTTACTCCTTTTCCAAACTCTTGAACTACTATTTCTTCTTTTCTTTCAATAAAACAATATCTCTTTCCATCAATAATAACATGATCTTTTCTTTCACTTGTTGTTTCATCTAAATCATAAACTCTTCCTTTTATTATTGCAATATTTTTTCCTGAAACAGCTCTTGCTAACGGAGAATCTAATTGACTTTCAGATTTTTCAGAATCATCTAGTAATTGATCTAATCTTTTTTGATATTTTGTTCCTTTATCTTGAGAATCATCTTTTCCTTCATTTTCAATTTCTCCTATTAAACCTAAAACATCTTCTCTTGCTTTTCTTACTATCCCTTCAAGTATTTTTTTTCTTTTTCCAACTTTTTTTTCTTTTTCATCTTGTTTTTCTAATTCAAAACCAGCAAGTTCAGCAACCTTTGCATCATATTTTCCATTTGTTCTTAAATATGGAAAAACATCTTTTGCAATAAGCATAGGAACATCACAACCCTCAGAACCAAAATTTATATCTCCTTTTACTTTTTCAGCATATTCTCTTTCAAATTCTTCTATTTCTCCTGAAAATCTTGCTTCAACTAATTCATCTAAAGAACTAAAATCTCCAATTTCAACTAATCTTTGTCTTGAACTTAAAAATATTCCTCTATCAACAAATTGATTTTCATTTTTGTTTGGTTTATCTCCACTAACAGAATAAACCATTCCATTAAAAACAAATACAGGATTTTCTTCTGCAAGTTCAAATGCGGGATGTCTTATTTTTCCTTTTAATCTTTCTGCATATTCAGATCCTGCAAATCCTGGAGTTAATAAATCAATTTCATCAGGATGAACATACATTCCCCAACAACCTCCTGTATCCCATCCTTTTCTATCAGGAAATTTTACACGAATCATATCTTCATTTTCAGTATCATTACCTATATTAAAAATTTCTCCAACAGTTCCTAAATTTATATCTCTATCTCCAACATCTCCACCATGATAATATTGATAAGCAGGTCTATCTCTTCTCTCTCCTAAATTTCTAACTATCTTTACTTTTTGTCCAACTTTAAATTTTGGTTTTATTTCAGTTTTCATCAGACCTTCCTATCAACCTCTGCTAACCATTGATTAACATCAGGTTTTGAACATGAACAAGATTCTGAAGATCCAACTAAACCTCCTCTTACACTGATTGTAGAATCATATTTTAAAATTCTTGATGCAGGTTCTCCATAACAATCAGAAAGAACTTTTACAGCTTCACCAGTCATCATTCCACCAACAACCTGGTTTGTCATAATAACACTTGGATCAGGAGCATATCTGCATGCAGCATGGCTTCTTTCTTGAGCTAAAAATTTCTCAACACCAAGTTTACAATCTAAGCATGATGTTTTTCCAGGAACATAAACACTTACTTGTCCTGATCTTGGATTTGTTCCTCCACTAACAAGTGGAATTTGATTTCTAACAGCATGATAATTTATAACAGCTCTAACAGCAAAACTATCAACACAATCTAATATTAAATCAGGATGATTTTCAGTAAAATAATCAGATCTTTCATCTAATTTTGCAACAATTCCTCTAACATCTGTATTAGGACTAATTTGTTTTAATTTTTCAGCAAGTGCTTCTGCTTTCTTTTTTCCAACAGCATCATAAAATAAAACCTGTCTGTTTAAATTTGTTGAATCAACTTCATCATAATCCATTAAATCAAGTCTTCCAACTCCTTGCATTGCAATTCCAAGAGCAGCAAAGTTTCCAAGAGCACCAGCACCAACAACTAAAACATGCTTTCCACTTAAATCATAGGGTTTTAATTCAGTTCCATTTTCATCGGAAAATCTTTTTTCAGCTCTAAGATTGTAAGTAAGATGTGAAACAGGTTTATCAGATTCTGTTAAAGGCATTGTAATTTTTCTTAATTCTTCTGTTAATAATCCACCTATTACACAAGAAACAGCACTTCCCTGTTCTTTGCCTGCATAATCTCCAAGCATTGCTTTACTTGGATCTTCACCAGGATTAACAATATACATTTCAGCCCTGTCTCTATCAGCAGATACAGAAACAACTCTTACTTTTCTTTTTGCAGCATAATCTAAAACTGTTTTTTTAGATTGAGGTGAATTTGTTGTATCAATTATAACATCAGGACTTCCAACTATTGTCATTAATGCAGAATTTGAAAATCCAAGACTAACTCCTTTTATTCTTGTTTCAGGATTTATTTGTCTTAATATATTTTCAAGAGCTTTTGCTTTTGGATTTCCACTATTTGCCTGAAACATTAAAAATTCTTTTGGTTTTTCTCCATCAAGTTTTGCAGGATCATAAATTTCAATATTTCCAAATCCAAGAGCAGCAAGTGAAACAGCACTATACTGAGCTAAATTTCCAGATCCTATTACAACAGCTCTTGCTTTTCTTAGTTTTTCCTGATCCCATCCCTCTATAAGTTCTTGTCTATTATATCTATCAACAACTACCATTTTAATTTACTCCTTCAACTTCTCTTTCCCAAAGTTGAGTTCTTAAATCTAAATATGCTGGACTAACTCCTTCTGGAACAATTCCATTTCTTTGATAAAAATTAACTACCCTCTCTTGTTTTGCTTGATTTTGAGAATCTGATCTTTCTAAGTTTATATAATCTGCCCATCCTTTAAATCCAACAAGAGCAGATAATGTAACAAAAAGTCCAATATAAGAGCCAAGACTTACATGATGACGTCTATCTGAAGTAACAAAACCCTTTTTATATGCTTCACTTGGAGATACAGAAAGTCCATTTAGATTATCCCATTTTAGCGAAAGATCAGCTGTCTCTTGAAGTTCTCTTTCATATTTTTGATTTAACTTTTTTATTAATCCCATTTTATCTTATATCTGTTGGAAACATTGACCAAGAACCTCCTTTTCCTTTTTCTCTAAAACATAATTCTCCTCCAATTTTTGTTACATCAACATCTTCTAACTTAAACCCATTTCTTCTGCACAATTCTGTGAGATTTTCATCATCTGCACTTTTTGTTTGTTCTGTTGGATTATTATTAGGAGTTGTTTGAGGTTCAGTTAAAGAAGGCAAGCTAGGCATTCCAGAAAAGCAGTTATATCCTTGCATACTATTAATATAATCTTGCATATCTTGAGAAGGTTGAGCAGGTGTTGATTCTATTTGACTTTCTTCAAATAAATTTTTTTGAAGTAAACTTGCTTTTTTAGGAAGCTGAGGTAAATCTACTTTTTTGCATAAATATCTCCAAGGTTCTTGAGATCCAGCAGGCTTACAGGATAACCAGTATCCTTGATCTTTTACTTCAAGACCTCCATTTCTTATTAAATGTGGATTTTGTCTGCAAAATGCCTTTACTCTTTCTTCAAGTTCTTCCTGACTTTCAGATTTTTGTGTTTGATTTTGTCTTTTAGGTCTTGCACTAACTTCTTTTATACCTTCTATATCATCAATTGAATCATCTCTTACTCCTCTTCCTGCATAAGTTCCATAATCATAACCAACAAATTTTCCTCCTGCATATCTAGGAGTAACTCCTCCAATTCCTCCAGACCATGAACTTCCTTTGCTTCCTTTTCCTGTTCCAAAAAGAGATCCAAAAAAACCAGGTCTTTGATATTTTACTCTATCTTCAATTTCTTTTGTTAATTCACCTTCATCAATCTTAACATTTCCTTTTTCAAATAATTCAACTCCAACTTCAACACTTTTATCTTTTGAAGTTCTGCATATTCCACATAATTCTCTTGTTGCTATTTCAGCATAAGGATCTCTTTTCTTTTTTCTATCATTAACAACAATTCCATAGCAAAATCCAATTCTTTTATCCTGGTTAATTCTAAATCTATTAATTTTATTTGCAATTGCAAGTCCTGTTTTTTCATCAACATCTATTTCATATTTTCTTCCAGGATTTTTCTTATCAAACATTACAAGTCTTCCATTTTCAGTTCTTGCTTCAAGATTACTAATTTCATAGGGAACATTTTCAGTTACATAATTAAAAGCACCAATTTCATTTAATACAGTTCTTTGTCCATTATCATCTGTTGATGAAAAAAAAGTTCCCATACTTCCATGACTATGCCACCATCCAAGAACTTTATATCCTGTTTGATCTAATTCTCTTCCTGCTTTAATAACATCTTCTGCACTTAATTCATAAAGTCCTCCTGAAACTTCCTGTCCTCTTGCTAAAAATGAATCTCTTACAATTCTATCTTCAGAACCTTTTGGTTGTGTTAAATATCCTCCACATTCA
>JAGVIM010000167.1 GCA_020056045.1 Nanobdellota archaeon
ACTTCAATGGATTTTATTAATGACTATAATTGACGGTCTTTTAGGACTTATAGGAATATTTTCTTTTTTTATATCAAAAAAATTTCTAAATAAGATTATTTTAACTCTTGTGGCATTTGCAGCAGGAGCATTATTAGGGGGAGCTTTTTTCCATCTAATTCCAGAATCAATAAAAGAATTATCCTTAATAATAACAATAATACTTACCATTGCAGGTTTTTGTATATTTTTTCTAGTAGAAAAATTATTACATTGGCATTATTGTAGAGATGAAGGCCACTGTCATAATCACGAACATCCCTATGTCTATCTTCTTTTAATAGGAAGTTCAATTCATAATTTTATAGATGGACTACTTATTGCAGGTTCATTTATAATTTCAATTCCTCTTGGAATTATTACAAGCATCCTCATAATAGCACATGAAATTCCTCATGAAATAGGAAACTTTGGAGTTCTTGTCCATGGTGGAATGAAAAGAGGAAAAGCAATTTTAGCAGACTTCCTGATCCAGCTTACAGCAATTATAGGGGGACTTGCAGGATATTACTTCTTAAACTTAAATCAATATGTAACAATCCTCCTACCTCTCGCAGCAGGAGGCTTCCTGTATCTGGTTTTCTTTGATTTAATTCCAGAAGTTCTTGAAGAAAAAAATAAAGTTAAAATGATAATAAACCTAATTGCCATAATTCTAGGTCTAGGATTGTTATTATCAGCAAAATACTTAGCAGGTTGATTTTGATGATTCTAAAAATTAATAAAATTTTTTCTATGAGCAAAATACTTAGCAGGATAAAATATTTATAAAAATAAAGAATTAATATTAATCACTCACACCAGCAGGTTGTCCATGAACACTTTCCATCCATTCTTGTTCAGAAATAAAACACAATCTATCTAATAATTCAACTACATGTTCTTCTGCCATTTTGCAATTATATCCCTTTGGACAAATAACAGCATCATATACTCCCCTGAATAAAGTTGCCCAACCAATAAAAAACTTTTCTTCAAAATCTTTTTTTGCCTCTTCTTCAGTCACATTTCTATTTTCTTCTCCACACATAAAATACCTACGATCCCTATAACCTATTTCTAATTGAGGAATTTGAACATGTTGAACAACCCCATTATCACAAAAAGTCTTAACAAGAACTCTTTTAGTTCTTAATTCTAATTTTTCTAAATAATGCCTATTATTAGAATCTATAAAAAAACTAGTTAATCCCTGTCTTAAAGTCATAGCATATCCTCTTCTTTCACCCTCATGCAAAATATAATCTTGAACTTTAGGAAAAAGTTCTGCTTTTTCTTCATTAGTTAAAACACTTGCCAATAAAGAATTCCCTAAAAAATTTTGTGAATTAACACTTTCTTCTTCAAAAGTTATTTCTTCTTCCAAACTTATAGACATTTTTATCCCAACATCTCTAATTAAAAAAACCTAAGAATAACCCCCTTTTATACTTATACAATATACCACCTATTCCTACCTTTTATATAATATTAGATTATATCTCAAAAATACCCTATTTCAAAACCCTAATACCTTTCTCTTTTCCATAACTCCAACTAGAATGCCCAAACTGAACAATTAAATCAACCCCTAACCTCTCAACTTCAATTGGAATATCACAAGCACCAAAACATGTTCCCAACCAAATAAAACACTGAGCTTTTGTTTTTCCTTCAATTTCCTCATAAATAACAGTAGAATAGGGTTTCATTCCTTCTGGAAATTGAAGTAAAACCCTTTTAGCCCTTTCCTTTTTTATAGTCTTAACTATCTTATCAATCTCCAAATCATATTTTTCACTTATTTCTAAAATTGTTTTCTTTTGCATAAACAATAAATAACAATAACCCTTTTATATCTTACCTTAAAAGAAAAATATATATACTTGTGAAGCTTAATTATTAAAGTAATCAGAGTTCATACAGAATTCCAGCGTTCTAACAATTATTTTTATTAAATTGAAAATAAAAAATTTTCAAATCCTTGTTTTAAGAGGTAAAACTTCGGAAAATGGAAACTAAAAAACATCAATCCAATTTAGAAATAAGACTTGAAAGCTTAAAAGATCAATTTATCTCTGCATTAAAAGCAACCAGACTAGTTGTAAACCCTCAAATAAATGGATTAACCCTGACCTACGAAAGAAGAAGAGGTCTAGAAACTAAAGAAGGATGTAAAATAATACAACCGGGTCTAATGATAATGATCCAAAATGCCTACAAAGGATATGTAAACATTAGTTTTGAAACAGTTGATGAAACAGAAAGAATTTACAAAGCAACACTAGAATTATTAACTGAAAAAAAACAAACAGAACAAGAACTTGCATATGATGTTTTAACAAAAATAAATCAGTTTATAAATAAATACAATGATTATTTTAAAAGAAGATAAAAAAAGATAATACTAA
>JAGVIM010000254.1 GCA_020056045.1 Nanobdellota archaeon
ATTTTTAATATATAAATTATAAGATCCACTTCCAATTAACTGATTTGGAACAAATTCTTTAATTTCCCCAAAATCAAATTCAGGTTCTCTTAAAATAGCTTTATCTCCATTTAATAAATAAAATCCTTGATATGCCCCCAATATCTGACCTCCTTGATTGTCTGTTACTCTTTGCCCGTTTCTCATAATATAGCCCCTTAGACGAGCATTAATCTCGGTTCTAATATCTTCATTAATACCATGAGTAGTTCCATGTCCCAAATCTCCCGAAGGACCGTCTTCAGAAGAATCAAATTTCCCCCCATAATGGTCTTTAAGATCATCTAATGCCGAATTATACTGACTGCCTCCAAATTTCTCAAATATAGGGGTTGGATTTTCTTCAATCTTTCCATTTCCAAAATTCCCTCCTTGAGTAGGAGTTTCTTTTGAACTTCCTTCAAGAACAAACTCAACTCTCGGCTCTTCTTTGTTTGAATTTGTTTGTTGATTTTGTTCTGATGTTCCATCGCTTGCTGTTCTTTTTTCAGCAGGAACTAGCTGAAAAACATTATTATTATCTAATACCCATTTATATCCCTGATTTTCTCCTTTAACAACAAAATCTCCCTTTTGATCATAGTTATATAATTCAATGGGATAATGATCCATAGTTTGCAATTCCTTTGAATTCCAAGAATACATTTCCAATTTTCCATCTTTTAAACTTCCAGCATGAATAACATTTCCATTATAGGATCTAAAACTTCCAAAAGTTTCAATTACTGCAGGAGAATTTCCTTCTTTTGTTATTTTTATAATTCCAGTTCCAGCATCCCCCAGATTGTCCTTATTTTTTCCTGCCTGGAGCATTACTAAATCATTTTCTTTTATCTTATTAAAAAATTCATTTCCTTTTCCAAATCTAACTAAAACTCCTTCTTCATTATTATTAGATCCTAGAATTATTTGATTTTTTCCAATGGATAAATAAGATCCCACATAGTCATGTTCTTTTCCATCAAAATAAATTCCAACATCTTTTAAATTAGAATTTTTAAATTCTATTCCATCTATATTCCCTGTTTCAGCTGAAAAAGAAAAAATTCCATTTTTGAGCCTTAGGGTTTTATCAAATAAATAATCATTCGGAAGCTTAAACCCTTTTTCAGAACTAAATTCAAAAACAGCATTTTCAGCTTCTTTTTGATCAACAACCTGAGGTATTTCTAATTTAGAATTTTCAGGATATTTTATCATAACCTTTCCATCTTCAAAATTTACTTTTGTTCCTTCAGAAAGTGGTTGCTTATGTCCCTTTATATAAAAATTTCCCCCTCCTCTTCCAACAACAAAAAAAGTTCCATCTGTTAATTTTCCTTCTTTATCAAAAACAAATTTAGGGTTTATTTTTTTATCATAAATACTTAATTGAAAAATCTTAAGATTGTATTCATTGCCTTTTATTTTAAATTTATAAGAGTCTTCTTTTGTAGGATGATAACCAATCTCAATTATTATTTTTCCATCAGAAGATTTTTTTAGATTTTCATTAATACTTATACCCTCAATTCCGATTTTAGCATTTATTACACTAATTTCTTGATTAGTTAAATACTTTCCATTTTCATCTAAATATTCAGGAACCATTGCACCTCCAGCATAAACAAAGTTAATTAATAAAATACCAAATAAAACTAATACCAATGTAATAATAAATAATTTTTTTACCATTCATATTTATTTGCAAAATTAAATGCAAAATCTCCCTTATCTTCTATTTTTGATTTTTTATCAATTATTTTAAAAGTTACTCTATTTGAATCTAAATAATTCATTTTAAGATAAAGATCTTTATCAAGGATAATATTTGAAGTGCAACTAATACAAATATTTTCTGTATGTTTCATTTGCTCATACATTATTCCCTGGATAGCATCATAAACAACATTGAGTCTTACTGGAATTTCACTTTCAAAATTAGTTATTTGTTCAGTTTTATTGTTTTTTGTAATACTCAATGGATATTTAATATTAAAAACAACTTTTCCATCTAAAATTTTAACATCAGAACTTATTTTATCCTGCTTTATTTGAAAATCAGGAAAGTCTATAAAATCTTTTGTACAAAAAAACAGCATTTGATTCACATATTTTGCAAGTTCTTTTTCAATTTGTTCTTTTGAAGGAATATAATTATTTTTATTATAAAGATAGTAGGCAATATTACTTTCAGTTGATAAATTAGGACTTGCAAAATATCCACCTGTACTCCCAATATAATAAACAGAATCTTCTGCTGTTTGTTTAACACAATCCTGAGTAAACGAATAAATATAGTCGCTATTTAAACTATTTTCAGATTGTTTATGATTTCCAAATATTAAAATTGAACTCATTATTCCAACAATTAAAACAGCTAAAATAATAAAAAGCGTAGTCTGAGATTTTTTTATTTTATAGATCATCTTCACCTTTTTTTCTTTGTTTTAGGATAAAAAATAAAAATTATAGTTATGATTAAAATTA
>JAGVIM010000086.1 GCA_020056045.1 Nanobdellota archaeon
ACAAATAAGGATTACTATGACTTATATGTTAAACTCGAAAATATAACTTACAATAAGGTTAATGTCACAATAAAACAAATACATGAACAAGTACAGATAAATGGAGGAGATGCTAAGAACATTAATAATGCATTAAACAACAGTGAACAAACAGATAAAAGTAATAAGAATGCAAGTAATGTTTGGATTTATTATGTAATAATCACATTGATTGTTGCAGTTCTTATTTTTATATCATATAAGATATATGGATATGTTTCTAGAAAGAAGAAAAAGTGATAAAGATGTAAGTATAAAGCTCCTCGATAATCAATTCTTTACAACATTTAACATCTCACTATAGGGATATTTTCCTTGATGTTTCCATGTTTCTCTATGTGTTTGAATGATCGCATATTCTTTTGTTCCTTCTCTTGTTTTATGCCCACCGAGCATTTTTCTCCATCCGATAGAACCCCTTATTTTTCTCTCACAAAGATTATTATCCAAACTTATTCCTTCAATTTCTATTGCAGTTAACCAATGATTTTTATATGCCTTTAATCTATTATCGATAATGCTTTTAGCTTCTTTACACCAATATTTGTAATTTATTATTTCATTTAATCTTTTTTCAAACTCTTTTTTCTTTTCAATTCGCAATTCTTTTGAAGGATTTTCTTTCAGAAAATCTCTCATTTCTTTATGTAAATTTTTAAGTTGTTCATAGAGTTTTACTACATTTCTCCTCGGATATTTTTCAGATTCAAATCTCGCTTTTCTTATCAGATGCACCCAGCATTTTTGGTACCATTTTGCAAAATTATCATAAACTTTATAACAATCGCTGATAATTCCTCCATGATAATCTTCTCCAAAAATTTCTATCAATACTCTTCTTGCTCTCGAATTTTGTATCTTTATAAATACAAAATTAGTTGTAACAAACATCCACAAATACCATAATTCTCCGTTAACAGGCCAAGATGTCTCATCGCTGTAAGCATAATTTTCTTTTTTTATTTCGCTTTCTATTTTATCATATGAAGGTTCAAGCTTTTTTGCAATTCCTCCGATACAATCATTTATTGCCTTTGGACTAAAATTAATTTTGCCATTGGTAACATTATCAAAGAATTTGGAAATGTTTGCATAAGAGCCTGAGAAATTAAACTTTAACTCTGTAAATAATGCTTGTAAATTATATCCTATCATTCCTCTATGAGGAATGTCCAGGTGTTTTCCAATACAAAACTCACCACAATCACAAGGATAAAATTCTTCTTCAACCTCAATAATTTCTGGCACAATTCTTGCGTCGTAAATATATCTCAATCTTGTATCAATATTTTTTCTTCTGATAATTTTGCCACATCTTGGACAATTTCCTTCGAGTCTTGCACTAATTTTTCTGTCTACATTATCGGGAACTTCTTTATTTCCACCATTTGAGCCAAGAGGTTTCCCCCTTGGCTTTGGCTCTTTTTTAGTTTCATTAATATTGTTTAATTTAAATGGCAATTTTGAAGAAGGAGTATTTTCATTCAAGAATTGCCTAAGCAATTCTTGTGTTTTCTTCAATTCATTTAAAATTTCGTAATATTTATTTTGCCATTCAGATGCTTGCTTTTCTTTGTAGTCTAGTTGTTCTCTTAATTTTCTATTTTCTTCAAATACATTTGTTCTAGGATGTTCCATCTTCTAAAATTACAACATACACCTCTTTTCCAAGATATTGTTTTGGACAATCAATCTTTGCACCAGTTCCGTAAGAATTAACAATTTTCTTAAAAAATCCTGCAATGTTTTTAATCTTCAATTCTTTTTGAGTGTTTATAGGTATTATCTTCATACATATTAGATATGTATTAAGTATATAAGCCTTTTGTTTTATAGTCTATGCTTTATACTTACATTACCTATAATTGCACTTAGTTGTTCTTCAGGAGTAGAGGATTTTCCATTATTGGTTTGTCCCTTTGCATCATAATGATTTGTCATAAATACTTTTGAAATGGAGTATTTTTAAACTTAATGGATTGGAAAAATCAACAACTC
>JAGVIM010000240.1 GCA_020056045.1 Nanobdellota archaeon
CTGGACAGGATTAGCTGATAGAACTTATACTTATAATGTAACTGTGATTGATTATACAGGAAACTCAAACACAACATCAACAAGAACTATAACTTTAGATAGCTCTAATCCTGTTATTACTTTAATTGATCCAGCAGATTCAACTTCTTCAACAACAAGTGCTTATAATTTTACTTTTAATGTCACAGATAGCCAGACCATTGCAAATTGCAGCCTTATTTTTGATGGCTCAATTATTAATACACTAACAAGTGTAAATAACACTGGCGGAACAAATGGTATGTATAATTCTTCTTTAAGTGTTGCTACACACACATGGAGTATAAATTGTACTGATATTGCTGGAAATATTGGAAATAGCTCAACAAGAACCTTAATTGTAAGTTCTGCATCTACAACTACAACAACTTCTTCAAGTTCTGGTGGTGGGGGAGGATACCCAACATTTAGGCCAAAAGAATTAGAATTAAATGCAGGATATCAAAAAATTATGTATACAAATTGGGAAGTGTCTTTTAAGATTGAAAGTGCTTCACATACTTTTAAAGTTGAAGATGTTACAACAAACACTGCAAAAATTAGTATTTCTTCCGAAACTCAGGAAGCAACACTTTCAGTAGGTCAAGAAAAGAAATTTGAGGTTTCTGGAGATAATTACTATGACTTATTTGTTAAGTTAAATTCAATAAATATAAATAAAGCAAACTTCACAATAAAAACAATACATGAAGAAATTATAACTCAAAAACCACAAGAAAAAATTAAAGAGGAAGACAAAACCAAACAGCCCCCAGAAATAGAGATTGGAGAAACTAAAACTAAATCAGATTTAACATGGCTATGGGTTGTGATTGTAGTTATAATAATTTTGATTTTATCAGGTATTGGATATAAAAAGCTAAAGAAATAAATAAAAAAATTTGCTATCTCTGTGCCAAGAGCACAGAGTATTCAACGCAAATTTTTTCGTTTCACGACCGGAAATTTTAGTCTTTTCAAATTGCCCATCTCCCAAAAGCAATTTGATATTATTTTAAGACTCCAAATTGCTTTTGCTCGGCAAGACCACGGGGTATTCAACAATTTGAAAATAAAGCTACTTTAGTAGATTACTTAAATTAATTAGTTCTAACCACTTATTATTTTGAGTTAATTTTAAATCAGTAGCCAATTCATAAGGACAGCATTTTATAGCTTGTTGTTTATTTATGAAATTGTAATAAACTTCAAATCCTTTTAAGATAGCATTAGCAGAACTAATACTCCCGTGAAATCCCCTCATTGTTTTTGTTCTTGCTCTAATATTGTTATGTAATCTTTCAATAGGATGATTAAAGTTTCCTTCGTCTTTTATACAAACATTTCTATTATGAAAAACATTATACTTACCTAATTTATTATTGTAGCCAAAAACTTTCTTTATTGTATTTGTATAAGCATTCCATCCGTCAGTAGTCATAACTTTGACTTGTTCGCCAGTTCGGTCTTTTATTCTATTCATTACTGCTTTTATATCTCTGCAACTTCTCGTTTTCATATATTCAGCAGAAATCATAAAACGAGTTTCAGTATCTATGCTATCAATAAAAAAGTTCTTTTCTGCACCTAATTTCGCTTTGTCAGATTTTCTTCTGTGATATTCTATTTCGTCTGTCTGGGCTTCTTGACCAACTCTTAATTTTAGCTTGTTTGTAAACTTACTAATCATTTTAGAGTATTTTATAACCCAATTATAAACAGAAACATTACTTGCATTATGGGGGAAGAACATAGCTAAATGTCCTTGCACACCCCTTGTAGAAGCCCCACGATAGAATAAATCTACTGATTGAGTTATCTTTAATGGGCTATTTCTCATTCTAAAAAAGCCATCATCTAAAACAAATCTCTTACTACATTCACGACACTTAAACCTTTGAATTTTACCTCTATTCTCAGTTATTCTAAGTCCGTCTTTCTTGATATTTTCTGCTTTACAATTCGGGCAGTTTATCTTTGTATTACTTTGTTTAGTCATACTATATATAGTAATAAGAAGTATATAAACCTTTCTATCATGAAGTATAACTTTGTATAGTAACATTTATATAGTAGTTTTACTAAGTATTATTATGCCAGAAATTAAAATAGAAGTGAAAGGGTATAAGTGTAATAATTGTGGTTATCAATGGTTACCTCGTTCTGCAAAAGAAAAACCCTTAATATGTCCGAAATGCAAATCGGCAAGATGGGATAAAGAACCCAAGAAGAAAAAGACCTAAATTTTTTTAGGCGAGATAACACCCGTTAAGTTAACAATGTTCTTTTATATATAACAACCTTATTTTTCAATCAAATCCCAAGAAAGAGGGGTACCTTTTTTAATATCCTTTGTTGATTTTTTGCCTATTATTTCATTTAAATGTTTAGGCATAATACCAAAACCAGGCCTTACTGATTTTACATTTTCTTCTGTAAAAACTTCTCCCTTTTTTATTTCATTTGAAATAAAAAGGGATCTACAAAAATCTCTTGATTTTTTTGCTTTTGTTGTTAATTCATAGTTTACTTTTCCAAGAGATTTTTCAGTTTCTCTTACTGAATCAACCATTTGTTTGAATTCTTCAGGATTAAGTGAGAATTCACAATCAGGACCACCTAATTTTTTATCAAGTATTATATGTTTTTCAATTATTTTAGCACCTAGTGCAACAGCGGCAATAGGAACACTTATTCCCTTTGAGTGATCAGAAAGTCCAGCTATAACTCCAAATTTTTCAGTTATATTTGGAATTGTTTTTAAATTAACTTCTTCTAAAGGTGTTGGATAAGCAGAAGTACATTTAAGTATTGCAATTTGGTTGTTTCCTTTTTTTCTGCAGGCATTTATTGCATCTTCAATATCTTCTAGATTTGCAATTCCAGTAGAGATTATAACTGGCTTTCCTTTTGAAGCAATATATTCTATTAAAGGAATATCAGTTATTTCAAACGAAGCAACTTTATATGCAGGAACATTCATTTCTTCAAGAAAATCAACAGCAGTTTTATCAAAAGGTGATGAAAAACATTCCATTCCAAGTTCTTCTGCTATTTTTTTTAAGTTTGGTTGCCAATCCCAAGGAGTTTGTGCTTCTTCATATAAACTATAAAGAGTTCTTCCATCCCAAAGTGTTCCCTGTTTTATTTGAAAACATTCATTATCAGAATCCATTGTTATTGTATCTGGTTTAAAAGTTTGTAATTTTATTGCATCAGCACCTGCTTTTTTTGCAGCTTTTATTGTTTCTACAGCAATATCAAATTTTCCAACATGATTTGCAGAAAGTTCTGCAATTATAAATACAGGACGATTTTCTCCAACAGTTCTATTTCCTATTTTAAATTCCATTTTAAGTCTTTATTACCTCTCCATTATCAAAGAGCACATATTCTGAAAATCCTTTATATATTTTTGTTCCTTTTTCAAGACCCTTATATTTTTCTAGTTCAAGTCTTTTTGCTTCTTTTAATTGCCAGATAAGATCCTTAAAACCAATTAAGTGTCTAAAAAGAACAGTGCTAGAAAATCTAGGATTTATTTCAAAAATAACAGGTCCTTTTTTTGTAAGTCTTAATTGAATATTTATACTTCCCTCTAAATTTAATTCATTTGCAACTTTTTCAAGAACTTCTTTAATTTCTTGATTATCAATAACCTCTGCATAATTTGTAAAACCTCCAAGAAGTCTTCTTTTAAAAATAATTGTTCTTACTTCTCCTTTTTTTGTTCTATAAACTCCGCAAGTATATTCTTCATTGTCAGGTTTGAGTATTTCTTGAAAGATAAAATCCGGCTTTGTTTTTTTATAAAATTCAAGGTTTTCTTCTGTAACAATATCTAATCCTTTTTTTCCAGCACCAAATCTGTTCTTAATTATGCAAGGAAATTCTAATTCTTTTTCACCAACAATAACTGTCTTTGGATAAGGTAGCTTTCTTTCTTTTAAAAATTCAGCAGTTTTTAATTTATCAAAACCAATTTCCATTGATTTTGAATTTGCCATTATTAAAGGAACACTATCAATTTCAGAAATATTTTTATTATTATAATATCTTAGTTCAGGTTCTGACATAGGAATAATTACTTCTATTTTATGTTTTTTAATTATTTTTTTTATTTCCTCTAAATAATTTTCAGCTCCAACCTTTGGAACAACTTCACATTTATCAAATATAAAAATTCCAGCATGATCTTTATTTATATCACATCCAATTATTTTTTTGCAGATTCTCTCTGACTTAAGTATTTTTCCAATTGACTGACCAATATCTCCCCCACATCCTGTAACTAGTATATTTTTAAATATCTTTTTTTCTCTAGTTAAAACTTGATATAAATAAGGTACATCAGAATCTTCTTTTTTTACTTCTTCTATTATTTCTGAAGCATCATAGTCTATCTCTTTTAATTCAAATTTTTTGTTTTCTGTATCTAAAATTCCAAATTGAGAAATTTGTCCTCCTTGTCTTGGTTGTCCAATAGAACCTGGATTTGCAATAAATTTACCATTTTTTTCATAAATAAAAGGATGATGGGTATGTCCTAAAAAAATAAAATCATTTTCAGAGTCAAAACAGTTATCCAGGTCTTCTTTTGAAGAATCTGGGTAAATATATCCATTTTCCCCTAAAGGACTTCCATGAACAAGTTTTATTTTTATCCCATTTATTTCCAAATTTTTTTTATTAGGAAGATTTATTAAATCCTCAATTATTTCTTTATTTAATTTTTGAATAGCAAACTTTATTCCACTTCCATATTTTTTTCTTATAACTTCAATTTGTTCAGGATAGTCAATTGCTATTTTAAGCATATCTTCATGATTTCCTTTTATCATTTCCTTATCCCAAGAATCAAGGAGATTAAGAACTTTTTCAGGATGATAATAATATCCAACACAATCTCCTAAAATTAATAATTTAGTTACCCCCTCTTTTTTTAATTCTTTTATAACTGCTTCTAATGCCAAGTAATTCCCATGAATGTCTGATAAAATTGCAATTTTCATTTTTTCTTTCTAGCAAAAATAAGAATAGATCTCCCCATACCTAATTCTACCATACTTTGATATAGTTTTCTTTTCAACTCATTTTGACCTATTTCATTCAATGCTTTTTCAAAATAAATTCTTTTTTTATGACAGATCTTTCCAAGATCTGGATTTTCAATATAATTATCTCCAAAAAGAAGAAACATTTCCATTGGAAAACTTGCTTCTGAAAGTATGATATCAAAATTATTTTTTTGGACAAAATCCTTTAAAGAATCTATTGTAAAATAGTTAATATGATCTGGATCAGAAACCCAATAATCTTTTACACTATATTTTTTCTTAACAGCACTTTGAAGTATACTATAGTCATTTGGAACTTCTATGCAGATTACTCCATTTCCATTAAGTAGTTTTTTATTTATTCTTTTTAAAAATTTTTCTGGATATGGAACATGCTCTAGTACAAA
>JAGVIM010000082.1 GCA_020056045.1 Nanobdellota archaeon
AAATTTCTTTTTCAAAAATATCTTTTATTTCTCTAAGAATTATTTCCCTATCTTTACTACCATCAATAATAAATATTTTTTCATTAGGTAACAATAATTTTGCTTTAAAATAATTTTGTCTTACATTTTCTAAAAAATCTAAATTAGCTTCAAATTTATGTTCTGATCTACCTTCTTCACTTTTCATTCTTTTTGAGCTTTCAATAGCAGGTAAATCAATAACAAAAGTTATATCTGGAACAGGAAGTCCATCATGCCGATGAAGTAATTCATTCATATCAAGCCCCTGAGCAGCCTGATATGTAACAGTGGACAGTTTATATCTGTCACTAACAACAAAATGCCCCATTGCAAGATTTGGAATAACAACTTCTTCAACTTGAACTTTTCTATCATTAATATACATATCAGCTAATAAATTTGATTTTGAAAGTGGATCATTATCTTCCCTTAGAATTTTTCTTATATTAACATCTTTGTAAGGATTTCTTGTAAGAACTACATGATTATGTTTATCCTGATTAAATAAATATTCAACAAATTTCTTAATTTGAGTGCTCTTGCCACAGCCATCAATTCCCTCAAATGTCACAAATATCCCTTTTTTTTCACCTTCCATAAAATTAAAACTAATTAATAATTTATAAAGAGAGTTACAAAAGGAAATATGTTTTGCAGAATATATTTACATTACAACCAGTTCTTCTAGATATTTAATAAGTCCAAATCCGAAACTGGGGGCGAGGGGATTTGGACCCCCGACACCCTGCTTAAAAGGCAGGTGCTCTAACCGGGCTGAGCTACGCCCCCATAATCATTGATTATTTGCCAGCCAATATAATCAATGATTAAAATCAATAGAATAATTTGGTTTAAAAAGTTTGCTTATTACTAAAATTATTTATTTTTTAGAAATAGGTTTATCCTGAACATAAGTAATACCTAAATTTCTTGCAACCTCTGCTTTTCCAAGTTCAGTACCAATGTCTAATGCATGATTAATCTGAGAAATCATTTGTCTTGCAGAAATTTCTCTATAAGCATCTCTTGCATCTAAAGCATAAAACTCTCCAATTCTTTTTCCTTCAGGACTAAGATGAGTTACTTTTATTTTTCCATCTTCAACTTCTAATAAAACATTACCTCTTGAATCAGGTTGTTTATATTTTCTAATATAAGGTCTATGTTTTTCTAAAAGTTCTTTTGCAGCATTCCAATCTCTTTCATATATGTGAGCACTATCTGAAACAATTATTAAATCTCCTAATGGAGCTGAAACAGCATCAGCAATTTCTCCCTGAACTCTTCTTAAAGCAAGTGCGTTTTCAGGCCAAGCTTTATACATATCATTACTTCTAATGTAAACTGTAAAATGAAGTTTATCTTGAATCAATGCCTGTACTAAATCAACACACGGGCTATTTGGATTATTATAATCAGTTTCAACATTCCATGTTATTCCAACTGCCCTTCTGGAAAATTTTGCACCTTTTAATTCATTTATCATTGATGCAATTTGATCAATCCCATTATGATTTCTTAATCTTGAACCATAAGTATATTTAACTCCTTCAGGAGCTTCTTTACTCATTAATTGTGGAAGATATTCTTGTAAATGTTCAGAACTAAATAAGAAAAAATTAGGATCAGGCATTTGAAAATTGTTTGGATCCTCATCTGTAACAATACTTGTCAATACAGTAATTTCCTGTTGTTTTTCTCCATATTGGCTTTGTTTAATAAATCCAAATCTAGTAATTGTATCTAAAATTTTAAGCCAAGTATCTGCAACATATTTTCCCCTAACAACAAAACCTGTTCCTTCTGATGGAAATGATTCTGGTTCAACAGGTAAAGATCTTGCATAAGTTTCAGGATCTCCCCATGGTTTTCCATGAAATCTTGTTTTAAAACAAGCAGATCTTAGATAATCATCTAACGATCTATGATCAATTTTATTTTTTTTATCATGAATTGTCACATTTTCTCTAAATCTCTCTATTGCCTCAACAGGAATTTCAGCATCAATTTCAAAATTTGGAAATCCTTTTATTTTATGTGGTCTATTTGTATTGTTGAATCTTGCTCCAAGACATTCATTATCCCATAAAAGACCTTGCTCTTTTAGTGCAACCATAGCCTCCCCTGTATGTGAAAGATCTGTTCCATATAAAACTAAATGCTCTATTCTCTTATTTGCAAGAATATTTCTAATCAATAAACTAATTCCTTCTGCAGAATAACACTGGCCAGCAACATTATAATTTTGATTTCCAACAAATTGTAAAACTTTTTCTTTAGGAGTCCAAAGTGTACATAACCCAACACTACTATTTGGATCACCAATTGCTAACATATCTCTTTCATAAACTGGCCACCCTTTTTCGCTCATGCTAAAACAAACCCTAACTTATTTATAAACTAGAATATTAACCAAAATATATTTTAGACTGTTTAATTTAAACAACCCTTAATTTTCATTTCAATATTTTCAGGAGAATGAGAGCCGATTATTCTATGAATTTCCTGTCCATTTTTAAAAACAACAAGGCAAGGCATTGTAGATATACTATGTTTTTCAACCAAATCAACATTGTCCTCAATATTTATCTTAATGAATATTATCTCTTTCATTTGTTCTGCCAAATCTTCAAGAACAGGTGAAATCATTAAACAAGACATATGCCATTCAGCATAAAAATTAGCAACAACTAAATTATTATTTTTTATAATTTTATTAAATTCTTCTGATGTAACTTCGATTTCTGAATAATTTCCATTAACCATTTTCTATTATCACTCTCTATTTTCTCTGAGTTTAATATAGCTATTATCATTAAAAAATCTAAAATTAGAGCATTAATAAACCTTTCCAATAATAGATGGCAGATTATCTATATTACATTATAATAATTGTTATTAAAGCTTTTAATTACAAAAAATAATGGTAGAAGGTAAACAAGACCTTGGAAGGCCAAGTTGGGACGAAGCTTTTATGTTTTCTGCCTTTTCTGCAGCAACAAGATCTAGTTGTTTACATATAAAAACAGGGGCAGTTATTGTTAAAGATAAAAGAATAATTTCTTCTGGATATAATGGGGCACCTCCTGGAATAAGAAATTGTCTTGAACTAGGTTGTAGAAAAGAAAGAGAAGGGATAGCTTTTTCAGATAAAGGAAAAGGGGTATGCAGAGGAATTCATGCTGAAATAAATGCAATAAGTCAAATATCAAGAGATAATCTAAAAGGAACTACTATCTACACAGTTTACTTTCCATGCTCTTCCTGTGCAAAGGCAATTGTTGGAAACGGAATTACAGAAGTGGTTTATTCAAAGTTCTATAAAGAACCAGATTCATTAACAATGGAATTATTTACAGAAGCAGGAATCAAGATAAGACTTTTAAAAATAAATATTAAAGATCAATGTAATAGGATTATTGATGTTTATAATCATAAAATAACAGAATAGATTTATTTTTCAAAGCTTAATCAAATAAACCATAACTCGTCTATTTCCCAGTACTTCCAAATCCACCTGTTCCTCTACTTGTATCAGAAAGTTCACTAGCTTCTTCAAATTCAGGAGTATAATAATCTTGAATTACTCCCTGTGCAATTCTATCTCCTTTTACAATTTTATAAACCGCTTTTGAGTGATTGCATAAAATAACTTTTAATTCTCCTCTGTAATCAGAGTCAATAACTCCTGCAAATCTATGTATTCCTTTAAATCCCATTCCACTTCTGTCCCAGATAAAAAGAACCTTTCCAACAGGAACTTCCATTGCAATTCCAGTTGTAACTGCATGAGTTTCTCCTATTTGTAATTCATAATCTTCAGAAGAATAAATATCAAAACCAGCAGCATGCTCTGTACTTACAACCGGAATCTTTGCATCTGCATTTAATTTCTTTACTTTAACAGGAATATTTTGTATCATGTTTAAATTTTTTATATAACTCATTTATGAAATTTTAACATCCTAAAAATTTAGTATAAATTTTTTTGACCTTTTTATAAAACTAAAATAATAAGTTTGTTTATAAATATTTAGGTTATAAAATATTTATACCCAGATATTATTTTATTTTTTACTAATCATTTTAGCAAATATATTATTGATTCATTTTTATTTATTGCATTACTAATATATGATATAGTAGATAGGAAACATTTTTTAACTTTAAAGAACAATCTAATAAATGGAAGAAGTTAAATTAGGAATATACAAGCATTCAAAATCAGGAAAACTCTACAAAGTTATTGGTTTAGCAAGAAATTCTGAAGATCATACTCAAGAATTTGTTGTTTATCAAGCATTATATGAAAGTCCTGAGTTTGGAAGCAATCAATTATGGATTCGTCCAAAACAAATGTTTCTCGAAACAGTAATTATTAGTGGCAAAGAAGTAAAAAGATTTGAATTTTTGGAATAACCATAATTATTTATATTGTGTATTCTTTTTATTTATATGGAAAAACAAATACACTTAAGAGAGTTGGAATTTGTAGAATCTTTCGCAAAAAGATTAAAAAATGATAATAGTTTATTTCAATTACAAAAACAATTAATTGAATCTCATCTTCATTCATTAGATAATTACTTCAAAAACAAGTTTGGAGATAAAAATTTTAAGGAAAATGCAAGAGAATATTTAAAGAAAATTGGATTAATTTAATACATTTCATATTCCTTTTTCCATTCAATTCCTCTTTTTTCAAATTGTTTTTTCAGTCTTTTTTTCAATTCTTTTAAAACAGGAATAAGCTCGGGAAAGTTTTTTACATGCTTATCAGGATATGTTGCAATTAAATCAATATGATCATAGTCTTTACTTTTTTCTATAATATAGGTAATAGTTTCTATTTTATCCATGGCTTTTACAAATAATGCCTCTTTTGATTTTGAGTATTCATACTCTTCCCATAATTTATAAATATCTTTTCCAATTTTTTCAGGAAGTAATGACTTTATTTTTTCCATAGCTTCAATTTCTTTTTTTTGTTTTTCTTCTTTCGTAACCTTCCCCTCAATAATTTTCCTGTAATCAACATCACCAGTAATCGCTTCAGGAAGGTCATGAACAATTGCAATTTTAACAGCTTTTAAAACATCAATATCTAACTTAATTTCATCTGCAAAAACAAAAATCATTAAAGAAAGCCTCCATGAATGATCTGCTCCAGAATCACCTTCCATACCATCATACTCTCCATATCTTATTGATTTTTTTAGTTCAGTTACAACATGCAAAAAATCAAAGATTTTTTCCAGACTCTCTTTTTTATTTTCCATAAATAAGAAAATAAGATATTATTAATAAATATATA
>JAGVIM010000139.1 GCA_020056045.1 Nanobdellota archaeon
AAAGCCCTTTAGAGCAAGTGTCGCAGTTCCATCAGAAACAACAAATATTGTAGGCCCTCCTGTTTGAGCAACCCTTTCAACAAGTCCAGCTACCCCCACTTCCCTATTGAAAAAATCCTGATTAATATCTTTAATTTCTACATTTTCAATTTCTCTTGAGATAAATTTTTCAAAAGTTTCCTTTTTATCAAATCTATTAAACTTTCCTTTTGAAAATTGC
This sequence comes from Nanobdellota archaeon, assembly GCA_020056045.1. GTDB lineage: Archaea > Nanobdellota > Nanobdellia > Pacearchaeales > GW2011-AR1 > ARS1285. Next base: position 221 of record JAGVIM010000139.1, read on the forward strand.
TTTTTTCCCTGAAATTTGTTTCCCATTTTATAATTTTTTTATTTAGTCCTCTATTTTATATTATTATATAATTACAATATAAATTGGCTTTTTAAATCTGATTGAATTATGAAATTGTTCAGATTTCTGAAGTTAAATCTTTCTAAATTTCATTAAAGAAAGATTTCTTGAAGATAGTCAGTACAATAATCTATCAAGTTATTTGGAGGGTTTAGAAATAAAGATGAAATGCAAAAATATTAATGAATCTATGCTTATATAACTTATAAGAATATAAAAATATTTAGAAATCAATTTTATTTTTTTAGAGTCTATTTTTTCTATTACTTCTTCCAATCATGATTTATCTGCCCTGCAGTATCAATTGATAAGGATTCATCCTCAAGCTGTTTTAAAAATTTTTGTCTTTCTGCTGAAACTATGCTTGGTGTAACTTTAGATTTTTCCTCAAATATTTTAGGTCCATCATCTTCTTTATTATATCTTTTTTTAAAACCATTATTAAAATTATTATTTTCAGAATAACTTTCTCCTTCACCAACATTTCCAAAAACTTCAGTAGCTCCTGATTTACTAGCACCAAATTTTACTGGTAAAAAAGATTCTTTATTTTCTTTTTTACTATTATCAGATTCATTTCGAAGATATTTATTCATAAATCCATAATCTACAGAAGATTCTTCACTTTCTTTTTCAACCATGTTGTAATTAAAATTAAAGGGTATATAAATAAGAGTCTAAGAAAATTTCATTTTTTTATGAGGTTCATTTTTATCTTTACATTTATTACAAAATCTTTGATGTTGTCTTTTAGGAATAAACTCCTTTTTACATGAATCACACATTCTTGTTTCTTTTTCCATAATCTATTAAGAATTCTAAACCTTATAAATTAGTTCTTTTAATAAAAAACGCCCGAACCCTTGTGTGAGGAGATTTTATCTTATTATAAAATATTTAGAATTATAATTATTGAACTTCTCTCATCTCTGTAACTCTTAATTTTCCAGAAGCATCATGTCTTAACATATAAGTTTTACCATCTACAATAGTTACACCAGAATCATTTCCTTTTGTTACTGGTGTTTCTAAATAAGGTTTTTCAACTTTTGCTTCAATTCCCCTAACATTTAATGGTTGGATTGATTCTATGAGAACACCACTACCACTTCTCCAAGGAAATGTACATAACATTTCTTTATAATGTATTTTTACTTTTTGTCCAGAGTCCATTACTCTTCTTAATTGATTAGTATAATCTTCTTGTTTTTCAGTAGCTAGGTAATTATCAATAGAAAAATCCCAAGTATTTGCTCCAACAGAATTGCCTCCACTCGCAACTCCTTCTAGGGCCATCTGTCCTTCATATGTCTTCCAAAAAATTCCTTTTTTAGAAATCTTATTGACCATTCCAACCCTATCTCCTTCAGAAGTTTGCCAATTATTAGTAATTGCTGTGCATCCTCCAACTCCCCCACATAAAAGGGTTAAAGCAACAAGTCCACTAGCTAACGTTCTTCCTAATGAAAAATCTCCACAATCATCTGTTAATAATCCCATGTATATTTGTTTAATTTGCCTATTTATAAATATTTCTATATTGATATAACTTAAAAGTAATAAAATAAAAATAAACGCCCGAACCGAGAGTCGAACTCGGATTGCATCCGTGACAGGGATGAGTGCTAACCATTACACTATTCGGGCTTTCTCTTCATTAATTTTTAATTAATGAACTTATCTTCAAATGAGAACTTTTTTGTATTTTTAAAGTTTTACTTTTAAGAATTATTTATAATTATTATTTTTATTTCTTCTTTTTTTCATGACTTTCTTCTTTCTTAGCCTTCTTAGAAATTAATAAATATATTAATGGTAAAATTCCTAGACTACTTATCAAAAGCAATAACCAAAACCAAACTTTAGAATTATTTTTTGAAGCTCTCCACATCCCAAATCCCCTTAGTATAACATCAATAATAGAAAGAATAGCTATAATTACCATAAAAATAATCATTTTAAAAAAAGCAGCTCTTACTTCTGAATTTTCTTTAAATGCTTTGAAAAGAAGATCTGCAGGATTGGGTGGAGGTACTTGATAATTTCCACCACTATAAACATTTTCACTTGGGCTTATTTGCATATCAATAGAATCTTGAATAGAAATAGCAGATATAAAAGGCAATACTAAAAGTAGTAGACAACTAAAAATTAAAATTTTTTTATTCATTTTTCACCCCTATAT
>JAGVIM010000173.1 GCA_020056045.1 Nanobdellota archaeon
AAAATATTGATTGGTTTGATTCTATATTTATTGGAGTTTTTCAGGCTATTGCCATACTCCCGGGAATATCAAGAAGTGGGGCAACAATATCAAGTGGTATTTTTAGGGGAATTAGGAAAGAGGAGGCTGTCAAGTTTTCCTTTTTAATGGCAATTCCTGTTATTTTGGGTGCTGCGGTTTTAGAATTAAAAGATCTCTCTGTTGTTAATATTAGTTATTCTTTATTAATTGTTTCTTTTATTTTAACTTTTTTTGTAAGTTTATTTACAATAAAGATTCTTTTAAAGATAATTAAAACAGATAAATTTTATTTATTTGGAATATATAACTTTATATTGGGAATTTTGGTGTTAATTTTGAGTTTTTTTAGATAATGGTAGAAACAATATTTGATATTTATACTGAAAAGGAAATTGAAGAGAAGCTTAGCGAAATTAGTAAACTGGTTTCTAATGGTTTTAAAGATGAAGAGATTGTTAAAAAATTTGATTTTAAAATGATTGATGAGCTTATTTCTATTGCAAGAGCAAGAATCAAGGCTTCAAGGGAACTAGGTAAATATATTGGAGATATTGAATATTTCAATCTTGATGATTTTAGATTTTCAACTCCAAAAGGTGTTGCTTATTATAGGGCTAGAAGATTAAAATGTAAAAAAATTGTTGATTTGTGTTCTGGAATAGGTATTCAGTCTGGGGCTTTTGCAAAAAATTGTAATGAAGTTTATAGTTTTGAAATTGATGAAAGAAAAGTTAAATATTCTCAAGAGAATTTTAAACATATTCAAAATATTAAGTTTTTTGTTGGAAACGTGTTAGAACCTTCTGTTATTGAGAAGGTTAGACAGATTTGTCCTGATGTAATTTTTTGTGATCCTGAGAGGCTTGCTGAGGAAAAAGAAAGGAATTTAGATTCAATTAATCCAAATATTAAAAAATTAATCAGTGTTTATTCTAAAATATGCAAGAATATTTGTTTAGAAGTTCCTCCACAGATTGAGATTAATAAGTTAAATGAGCTTGGAGATTCTGAGAAAGAATATCTGTCTGTTAATAATAAATTAAATCGATTAGATTTGTATTTTGGAACTTTGAGAAAAGATAGTGTGAGTGTTATAGATGTAGCAACTACGATGAGAGTAGTAAATAATAATAATAATAATAAAAAGTCAAGGACAATTAGAAATCCTTTAAATTATATTTATGAAATTTCAGGTGCTATTATTAAAGCCGGACTCATAAATGAGTTAGCTTCTTTAGTCTGTGCTGATATCCTAGAAGGAACTGAAAAAAATAAGGTTTTACTTACTTCAAAAAATCTTTCTCTTGAATTTAGTTCTTTAGCAAAACCCTATGGAGTTATAGATATTTGTAAGAATGATCTAGATATTAATAAAGCATTGAGAAGAAAAGGATTTGGAAAAGTTGTAATAAAGTACTCTATTGATCCTAAGGATTATTGGAAAGAAAGAAACCAATTAGAAAAAAATTTACAGGGAAATAAAGGGGCTGTTGTTTTTAAGGTAAATAGGAATTATTTGATTTGTGAAGAATATGATTAATTCTTTTTTTCTATTAATTTTTCAAAATTTTTTTTATATTTTCTTCCCATAATATAACCTATACATTTTTCTGAACCGCATTTACATTTATGATTTTTATAGTCTTCTAAATCATAACCATAGTCATAGGATATTTCTTCTCCTTTTTTTATATTTTTTTTAGCAACTATCCAAATTTTTAATCCTTTTTGTTTGTATCTGCAGTTGGGGTTACAAGAGTGATTAATAAATCTTGCAATATTATATTTAAAACTTCCATCTAAATCATATTTTTTATTTAATTCAAAAACATAGACAGATCCTAAATTTTTATTCTTTTTTGCTAGTTTATATTGATCTGTTGCTCTCTTATCTCCTTCATCTTTTGAAATTATTTCTCCAATATACTCTATTACTTTTGTTCTTTTTTTTATATTTCTTTTTGCATAGACTCCCTTACCATGAATTTTTGAGTTTTTTATTAGAATATATTTGGTATTGGCTTTTGGAATTTGAGCTTTCATTTATTCTATAAAAAAAGATGGTTTAAAAGGGTTTAGAATTAGTAAAGATTAAATGGACGAGGGGGGAATTGAACCCCCATTCTTCGGTCTGGAGCCGAAAGGTCTACCGTTGGCCTACTCATCCATTATTTCAGGAATTTTGTTTAATTCTTGTTTTTCTAACACAAATATTCTATTTTTGCCTATTAAAAACTTATCTTTTTTAGGCTTTTTATGACATATAAGTATCCCTATATCTGAACTTATATCTTCTAAATATTTGTTTAATTGATTTATTTGAGATATAGAAATTTCTTTTAGTTGATAATCTTTTATTTCTATTACTATTTTTTTATTGTTTCTTTCTAAGATTATATCTGCAATTCCTCTTTTTGTTTTAACTAATTTATTAACTGTTCCAAATCCTGTTAATTTGATAGCTATTTCATTTTCGAAATTTCTTGCCCTGTTTTTTATCTCATTTAAAGCAGTTCCATGAATTTTTCTTCTTTCAAAAGGATAATGAATTTCTGACTTTTCATAAGCTTCAATTATTCCTCTTTTAAATATACTCTGAACTTTTGTTTTACAAGA